>DASYUH010000046.1 GCA_036001465.1 Candidatus Polarisedimenticolia bacterium | reverse complement strand
CCGATTCATCCGGATCGGCCGCGCCCCTGTGCTTTATCCAGTGATCCGCTGTCAGCACGTGCCTGACGACGGATTCAGAAAACCTCCGATTGTGCCGCCACCAGGGTTTAAACGACGATTGCACGCGATGACAACGCATTGTCATCTGAGGCCAATCAGGAGGCGGCATGAAGAGAAGCTCGAAGGGATCCGGATTCATCGCTTGCGTGGCGATCACCGCGCTGACCGCGGGTCCAATCCTCGCGAGGGTGGGCGGTGGGATGAAGACGGCGGACCTGGCGCTGCAGATGGCGCGAGCGGCGGGCATCAGTCTTCCGGCCGATGCTTCTCCACAGGCGGCCCTGGAGTGTCTCGGCAAGGCGGGAATCCACTTGGGAAGCGACCTAGAGGCTCCCGTGACCGAGAGGGTGCTGGTTCAGGTGGGCGTGGCGCTGGGCGCGAGGGTGTCCACTTCTCATCCGGAGGCGGGGGTCACCCCCGCAGTGAGCAGCGCCTTCATGCAGTCGCTCAAAGGACCGCTTCAGAGCGCGGCCGCCGCCTCGGGCCAGGGCGGGAAGGATCTGATCCACGCCTCCTGCCAAGGCCGGGCGTCACGCGCGGATCGCCGGGGAACCCCGGCCAGCCCGTCCAGCTTCAACGCGACCGCCGGACCCTGTGAGGAACCGGCCTCCTGACCTGAGAATGGTAGAAAGGGAGACTTCACATGAGCTTGACGACAATCCTGATCATCGTTCTGGTGGTTCTGGTCCTTGGAGGCGGCGGATTCTACTGGCGGGGACACGGCTAGGCGAGGTGTCGAGAGTCTCATCATGAGAGAAGTTGTCCCTAACACTCAACTGGAGGTTGGCATGAGGCAATTAGCATGGCTGGTCGTACTCGCACTCGCAATCGGCATGACGGTTTTCGCCAGCGAAAAGGTCGCGGCTCTCGATGGCACGAGCTGGAAGATCGATGTCGACCCGGATTCCATGGCCAAGGCGAAGGGTGAGAAGCAGTACAACGAGGTGCTGACCTTCGCGGACGGATACGTGTCCATGGCCGAGGGTCAGAAAGTCGGATTTGCATCCTCGGCCTACGAGGTCACGAAATCCGGTGAGAAGAACTGGACCTTCAAGACGGAGCAGGAGAGCGAGTCCTCGGCCCGGACGGTCTGGACGGGCACCATTCACGAGAAGAACATCGAAGGCAAATTGATCATGACGAAGAAGGGTGGAAGCATTCTGACATACACATTCAAGGGCAATCGGCTCGATTGATGCCGGAGAACTCCCCCCCCCCGCTTGAAGTTCCCTCCTCCACACTCAGTTCCCGCCCGCGGGGCCCCGCGCCGAGATTCGGCGCGGTGCTCCCCTTTTTCGGTAAGATCACCTTCCCATGGCCGATCCCAGGAACACGCGCCGGCCGCTCGAGCCCTCGTCCGACGAGCTCCGTCGTCTGATTGACGCCTGCTCCGCCTTCGTCCTCGAGCAGATCGACACGCTCCCCGCGCAGCCTTCCTGGGACCTCGACGGGGCGGATCGCGTCGCCGCGGGGTTCGCCGAGCCGCCCCCGGACGACGGGCACGCGATCGCCGCGATCCTGGAGCGGCTCCGTCCCGCCGTGGCCAAGTCGCTGAACGCCGCCGGCCCCGGTTATCTCGCGTACATCCCCGGAGGCGGCATCCCGTCCGCCGCCCTCGCCGATTTCGTGGCGCTGGCGGTGAACCGGTTCGTTGGCATCGCCGGCCCGGCCCCGGCCCTGGCCCGCATCGAGGCGCAGGCGATCGGCTGGCTGGCCTCTTTGATGGGGTATCCCCCCGACGCCGGTGGCATCCTGACTTCGGGCGGATCGATCTCGAACCTCACCGCAATCGTCACCGCGCGCGCCACCCGGCTGCCGGAGGATTTTCTCTCCGGTGTCCTCTATGTCTCGGAAGAGGCCCACCGCTCGGTCGCCAAGGCGGCCCGCATCGCCGGCTTCCCGGAGAGATGCCTGAGGAGCGTCCCGGTCGATTCCCGCTTCCGGCTGCGCCCTGACCGGCTCGAGGCGGCGATCCGGGAGGACAGCGCCCGGGGGCTCCGGCCGTTCCTGATCGTGGCCAACGCCGGCACCACCAATACCGGGGCGATCGATCCCCTGCCCGAGATCGCCGACATCGCCGCGCGCCACGATCTCTGGGTGCATGCCGACGCGGCTTACGGCGGGTTCTTCAGGCTGGTCCCCGAGGGGGCGGCTCGGCTGGCCGGTCTCGAGCGCTGCGATTCGATCACGCTCGATCCGCACAAGGGGATGTTCCTGCCTTACGGGACCGGCTGCCTCCTGGTGCGCGATCCGGAGACGCTGCGCCGCGCCCATGGCGGCCAGGCGGCCTACCTGCAGGACCTGGGGCACGGCGACGGGGGCGTCAGCTTCACCGAGATCTCCCCCGAGCTGTCGCGCGACTTCCGCGGCCTGCGCGTCTGGCTGCCGATCCAGCTGCACGGGCTGCGGGCCTTCCGCGAGCAGATCCAGGAGAAGCTCGATCTGGCGCGCTGGGCGTACGACGAGCTGAAGGACGAGCCGCTCTTCGAGATGCTCGACGAACCGCAGCTGTCGATCGTGGCGTTCGCGTGCCGTCCGCCCGAGGGGCGCGACGCCAACGCCCTGGGCGCCGAGCTCCTGCGACGCGTCAACGCCCGGCGCCGCGTCTTCCTGTCCAGCACGACGATCGGCGGCCGCTACGTCCTGCGCCTCTGCGTGTTGAGCTTCCGCACCCACATGGACCGCATGCAGGACGCCGTGTCGGCCCTCAAGGAAGAAGCCCGCGCCCTGGCGCGGGAGTGACCGCGGCCAGCGCGCCTGGCCCGTCCGAGCGGCCCGCCGCCTCCTAGCCGCCGCGCCCCGCACGCCGCGGCGACAGCATCGTGCCGCGGCAGCGCCGCGAGCCGCAGCGGCAGGCGTAGCGCTCTTCCCGCTGCTCGTCGGGGCCCCCCTCGCGCGCGTAGGCGTAGTCGTAGGCCAGCTCCTCCCCCGGATCGATGTCCCGCGCCGCCACGATGTACACCCGGCCCCCCTCGATGACCGGCCGGCAGTTCGGGTCGCAGGCGTGATTGATGAAGCGGGCCGCGTTGCCGCCGACCGCCGCGTCCACGACGGTCTCCCGGTCGACCGTGAACAGGAAGGTGTGGTGGTGCGGATTGCGGGCGTCGTCGTAGCGCGTATCCGCCTCGGCGTGGGTGATCCGCTCGCCTGTGTACTCGATGATGCGCGTGCCGCGCGGGATCGGCCGGGTGGCGAACCCGCCGCGCCCGTGGATGGGCGATGGGCGGACCTCGAAGTAGCGGCTGGCGCGCTTCAATCCTGCCACCGTGTACCCCTGATGCACGACATCAAGTCAGTGGACGACTTCGTCGTCGTCCGGCGGAACCGGGGGACGCTCCTCGGCCTCCCAGCGCTCCAGGATCGCCCGCGAGCGGGCGCGCCGGTGCGCCCCCGCGAACAGGGCCAGGAGCGTGATCCCCGACCAGAGCGCCGTCGTGCCGGTGAGCGCCGGGATCCAGCGGTAGAGGAACAGGCTCCCCCTGCGCCATTCGGTTTCGGAGCGCTCCAGGCTCACGCCGGTCGCCGCCCGCCACGCCTCCGGAAACGGCCGGGAGGCGGCCTCGCGGACGATCTCCCGGACCACACCGTCGCCGTAGCGCTTCACCGTGAAGAGCATGAAGTCGAACGACGCCGCGTAGGCGGCGCGCGCCCGGTCGTCCGACGCGTCGAAGGCGGCGTCCAGCTCCGCCAGGGGCGGGAGCCGGCCGGTCAGAAGGGACGACGAGAAGACCAGGACGTCGCGCATCCCCCAGGATCGCTCGATGCCGGTCGCGACCCCCTCGCCGAACCAGCGCGGCAGATTGTTCCCCGCGGCATCGAACAGAATCATGTGGGTCGCCTCGTGCGCCAGGACCGACCCCAGGTCGGCGTGCGGGTAGCGATCGGCCTCGGCCAGGCGGATCGCGCCGAGGCGGCGGGACGGCAGGAGGAACCCGGAGGCCCATTCGGGCGCCAGCCGATCGAGCTCGCGGAGGCGCGCGGCGGCCGACGACCCGGGGACCGTGGAGGATCGGGGACCGGACGGGGCTCCCGCCGTCGGCAGGACGCGCGGGATCAGGACGATCCGATACGGCGCCGCGGCCCCCGTGCCCAGCTCCGCCTCCACCCGCTGCAAGCCCGCCTCCGCCTGGTCCGCCAGCCGATCCAGGAGGGGAAGCAGATCCGCCGGCCCTTCGAGGGTGCACAGGCCGACCTGCCTCCGCACCATGCCGGGGGGCGCGGCCTCGGCGAGCGGCGGCAGCGGGACGACCTCCTGCGAAGCCGCCTGACGAACGGGCGCCGCCATCGCCAGGAGCGCGAGCATCGCGGCCGCGCCGGCTGGTCGCATCATATTAATAGGGTATCCTCTTCTGCCCGGACGGAGGCCTCCAAGCGTGCTGCGCCCGATCCTCTCTCGGCTTCAGGCGGCAGTGTCCGTTCCGCCCCGCCGCTCCGTCGCCGCGCCGGTGGCGCTCCTCGCCGCGTGCGCGCTGTCCCTGGGCGCCGCCTCGGCGCCCGCAGCTCCTGTGCCAAAGACCATCGTCGTCTGCGCTCCCGGCTACCCTGGAACGACCGCCGCCGCCCAGCCGACGATGGACGCCTTCGCCAGGGACGCCTGTGCCGCCGCCGGCTGGCCCGCCGGCCGCATCCGCGCGCTCTACCACGAGTCCGCGGCCTCGGGACTGAAGCGCCTGGAGGAGCCGGATGCGGTCCTGGCGCTGGTGTCGCTGCCGTTCTTCCTGCAGCATGAGGTCGCCCTCCGCCTGGTGCCGAGACTTCAGGTCGTGCAGGGCGCAGGGGCTACTGAGACCTGGAGCCTGGTCGCGAAGCGCGGCCGCGTGACGTCGGCCGCGGCGCTCGACGGATTCGAGATCACCGGGGTCGCCGGCTACTCCCCGGAGTTCGTGCTCGGCGCTGTCCTCGGCGGCTTCGGATCGCCGCCGCAGACCGCGCGCGTCACCTTCACGCCGAGCCCCCTGGCGGCGCTGCGCCGCGCCGCGGCGGGCGAGCCGGTCGCCGTCGTCGTCGACGCCGCGCAGGCCACCGCGCTGGCCTCCCTCCCATTCGGCGCCGACCTCGAGATCGTCGCCCGTTCTACCGCCCTGCCAGGGACCGTCCTGTGCGCCGTCGGCGCGCGCCTCAAGGGGGCGGACCTCGACGCCCTCATCGGCGGGCTCCAGAAGCTTCACACCCGGAGCGACTGGGCCGGGACGCTTGCCGGCCTGCGGATGACCCGCTTCGAGCCGGTCGACAAGGCCGCCCTCGACGCCGCCCGCAAGGCCTGCGCGGCGGCGCGTCCGGCCCCACCCGGGAAGCCGCGGCCGTGATGCCCGGCGACGCCCGGGAATCGGCGACCATGAAGCCCGGGAGCTCCGGCGCGCCGGCCCTGGCGTGGATGATCGTCCTAGCCTGCGGGCTGGCCCCAATCGGTTGCGTCTCCGCTCTCAAGGAGCCGAGGCCGATCCCCGAGATCGGCGGAGGCGGCGCGCCGCCCGACGACGGATCCTCGCCGGCCGGGATCGACGCCCTCCTCGCGCAGGCCGGCGCCCTGTTCGCGGAGCGCGGTCCGGATGCGGCCGCCATCGAGAAAGTCCGCCTGGCGGCGCGGACCTACCTGCGTGCCGCCGTCGTGGACGGGGCCCGGATCGAAAGCCTGCTCGGCGCCGCGCGGGCGGAAATCTGGCTGACCGACCACGAGACCGATCCGGCCGCGCGCGAGGAGGCGGCCCGGGCGGCTGTGGAGGCGGCGCAGTGGTGCGGGCGGAGGGCGCCCGGCGACCCGGCCTGCGACTACTGGCTGGGGGCGGCGCTCGGCGTGCAGGCCCGCGAACGGCCCGCGACCGCCATGTCCGCGCTCCCCAGGATCGAGGAGGTGTTCCGGCGAGCCCGCGACGCCCGGCCGGAGCTCGACGAGGCCGGCCCCGACCGGGCCCTGGCTCTCCTCTACCTGAGGGCCCCCAGCTGGCCGACCGGACCGGGGGATCCCGACCTCGGCCTCCGGCACGCCCGCCTGGCACTGGCCCTGAGGCCGGACTACCCGCCCAATCTCCTGGCGATCGCCGAAGCCCTCGCGGCCCACGGAGACGTCGCCGGGAGCCGCGACGCCTATCGGCGCGCCCTGGCCCTGTCGCGCGACCGGGCCTCGAGCGGCGATCGCGACGCGCCGGAGTGGGTGGAGGAGTCGGAGAAGGCACTTCTTGCGAAATAGACCGGGCTGCGATACAAGGGAGGCTTCTATGCATAGAGTCAAGCTGGGCGCTCTGGCCTTCACGGCCCTCGCCGGGGCCGTCGTCGCGGTTGTCTCCTCGACGGAACCCGCTCCCGTGCGAGTGGTCCGATTCCGGGCGGTCGATCTCTCCGCCCCCTTCCCCCACGATCTCCTGTCCCCGGCGGGGAAGACCCGCTGGGACCTGACCGGCCTGCGGCTTGGAGAGAGCTTCACGCGATCGCTCGCCGACTCCGGGGACGGGGTCTCCCTCGCGGACGAGATCGAACAGGGTCGCCGCAATCACCTCTACTCCGGGGAGGGCGCCAGGGCGTGGAGCCTGCCCGATCGGTTCCCGGATCTCATGAGAATGGGAGGCCGCGCCGCGCTCGATTTCGAGGACGAGGCGGACGGCCGCGCCGTGCGCCTGCGCGCCGAGGTCGAGACGATCGGCATCGGCTGGCTCCACCTGCCCTCGGGGCCGCGCGAAGTGGTCCTGCAGCGGGCGCTCGTCTATAGCGAGGCGCCCGGGGAAGGGGGCGTTCTCGGCGGCTCCGCCCCGTGGCGCGTGATCCATCGCTGGGTCGATCCTCGCGCCGGCGTCGTCGCCCTGGTCTCGCGCCGCGGCAGCGCGGACGCCACAGGCGGCGCGGGTGGGATCACCGAGGCCTACGTCCTCGACCAGGTCCTGGCCGGCGCGGCCACGCTCAAGATGTACGTCGACGAGCTCGACACCCCTCCGTTCAGTGGCATCGCCTATGGCTGGGACCGCGGGGCCGGGACGACGGTCGCCTCCCTTACCCCGCAAGGGTACGCCACCATGGGGGATCTGATCGCCGCGAACTCGTGGGACTTCTCCGGCCTCACGACCGGGGCCGCCGAGAACGCCTCGACCGGCGTGACCCTGACCCCCGGCGAAACGTGCAACATCGAGCAGTGCGGCTACAACCCCGGCGGGACGCACCCCAACCGCATCCTCAGCCGCGAGGACAAGAACTTCGAGACGCCGGCCGACCTCAAGAAGACCAACGCCGTCACCGAGCGCGAGCAGCGGGCTTCCGACGTCGTTGTCTGGCTGCGCGGCGGGGCGCAGAACGAGGGGGTGAGCGGCGGCCTCGGCACGGGGGAGAGCCGGTTCTGCTACACCAACGACGACGGGGTGACGCGGACGCCGGTGCCGATCTGGCGCTTCCCGAACCAGGACGCGCTCGGCTTCTACATGCAGCCGGGGGACCCGGCGTGGGTCGGCGGCCCCTTCAACTGCGAGCAGAACATCTTCAACTCCGTGTGCGGCTCCGGCGGAATCGTTCCGAAGATCTGGACCAAGGCGTGCGCCGGGACGAGCGGCCAGCACACCGGCACGCAGTCCGGGCAGATCCTCAAGGGAGGAGTCGTGACCCTGCCTTCGGGTCACACGTTCAACGCGCTCCTGGTCAAGACCGTCGCCGATTTCTGCGTCTACATCGCCTCCGGATGCTCCTCCCTGTTCAAGGCGGACGAGGTGCGCACCTTCGTCTACCTGTGGCAGGTCCCCGCCATCGGGACCGTGACCCGGCTGATGTCCGCCCAGAACGTGACCGACGGGACGTCGTTCACCACCCTGGCCGAGACCGACATCAAGTTCGGCCTGTTCCCCCCGCTCGCCATCACGGTCACCGGATCGACCGACACCACGGTGTCCCTGACCTGGGATCCCGGGCGCGACACGCACCGCATCTCCGGCTACAAGGTTTACTGGGGGACCGCTTCCGGTGGCGGGACGCCCTATCCATTCAATTCGTCGAGCCACCCCGCGCAGGTCGCCTTCGCCGGCACCGGCGCGACGATCTCGGGGCTCACGCCGGGGACCAGGTACTACGTCACCGTGACGTCGCTCTCCACGTTCACGGATCCCTCGACGTCCGTGATCACGTCGTATGAAAGCCTGCTGTACCCGACGCAGGTCAGCGGCGATCCGGCCTTCGTCTACCCCGTCGAGGTGCAGGCGACCACGACTGGCGGGAGCTGCATCCCGGCGGTCGAGGTGACCGGCCTCACGGTCGAGCATGCCGCACCGGGCATCCGCATCTGCTGGGCCGCGGCATCCGATCCCTGTCTCGTCGGGTACCGGGTGCTGGGCGCCGGGTCGCCGGTCGCGGCCTCCGGGTTCTCGACGCTCGCCGACACGGGGACCGAAACCTGCTGGAGCGGCGATCCGCAGGCGGGCTTCTTCCTGGTGGTGGCCCGGGGCACGGGGGGCACCGGGCCCTGGGGCGCTTACGGCCAGTGAGGGGAGCCAGGCGGTCGCCCGGCACAGTTCCCCTCGGCTCCGCGGCGCCGGCGCTCCTGTGTCTTGGCCTCCTGGCCCTCTCCGTCCCGCAGGCTCGCGCGCAGTCGACCACCGCGTCGATCCGGGGCGTCGTGCGCACGCGCGACGGCGGCCCGGCGCCGGGAGCGGTGATCGTGGCCCGCGCCGGATCGACCGGGGCCGAGCGGTCCGCCTCGGCGGATGAGCAGGGGCGGTATCGCTTCGATCTGCTGTCCCCCGGCGACTGGACGATCACGGCCCGTCTCGGAGATGCGTTGTCGAGCGCCCCGAGGACCGTCACCCTCAGCCTGATGCAGTCGCTGGCGCTCGATCTGGAGGTCGGCTCGGAGCTGACCGAGTCCGTGATCGTCCGTGCCGAGGCGCCGCTGGTCGACCCCGCCCGCACCGCCGGCGAGCTGCGCCTGTCCTCGGGCCTGATCGACGGCCTCCCCCTGAACGGCAGGTCGTTCACCGACCTGGCGCTCATCGACGGGTCGGTCCTCCCCGCGCCGCCGGGAGGCTTCTACGGGGAGCGGGGATCGGTCTTCGTCGTGAACGGCCAGTCGGGGCGCGCCAACTCGTTCCTGGTGGACGGCCTCGACAACAACGACCTGACCAGCGGCACGGCGTTGAATTCGTTCTTCTCGCAGCAGGTCATCAGGGAATTCGTCGTCCTGACGCACCAGTTCTCCCCGGAGTTCGGCCGCGCCGGGGGGGGAATCCTCAACATCATCACCGAGCAGGGGACGAACGAGAAGTCCGGGTCCGCCTTCGTCCAGGGAGTCGACCGGCAGGTGAACGCGCCGGGCGATTTCCTGGGGACGCTACCGCACGCGGCCGGCCGCGACGACACGTCGAGCCGTCTGCAGGGCGGGTTCAGGCTGGGGGGGCCGTTGCGCCGCGACCGGGCGTTCTACTTCCTGGCCTACGAGCACCAGGAGGACGACGCCGTCCTGCCGTTCACCGGCATCGGCCGCGACCGCACCGCCGGCGGTTTCCTGGTCGCCCCGAACCGGGACGACAATGTCTTTCTGCGGACCGACTTCAACCTGGGGGGATCGCAGTACCTGATGGTCCGCCTGTCGGCCGACGACCGGATCTCGCGCGGCCTGAACGTCGGCGGGAGGAATACGCCGGAGGCCGGCTTCCGCGTGGACGAGAAGGACGTGCAGCTGGCGGCGGGGCTCACCTCGGTCCTCTCGCCGGTCCTCCTGAACGAGGCGCGCCTCTTCGTCGGATCGTCCGCGTTCGATCAGTTCGCCAACTCGGGGCGCCCCGGCGTCGATCGTCCTTCCGGAACGTTCGGCGGCAACAACCTGAACCGGCAGGCGCGGGACGAAGACCGCGTCCAGCTCGTCGACAACCTGACCTGGACGCGCGGCGCGCACACGCTGAAGTTCGGCGTCGACGTCATCCGCTCGCGCACCGGCATCCGGACGCGCTTCAACCCCAACGGCAACTTCCTGTACCAGACCGACGCGCCCTTCGAGCCGGGGGACTGCGGCGACCTGAACTCCAACGACGTCGCGACCTACGGCGACAATCCGATCCCGTGCGACGGCACCCCGATGGTCGACGACGACGGCGACGGCAAGGTCGACGAGCCCGGGCTCATCCGGACCTACCCGCTCGTGTTCCAGTTCATCGACGGGGAGCCGGTCGCCGATCTCAATGACACTCGCCTGGGATTCTTCGCCCAGGACTCCTGGCATGCCGGCGAGCGCCTGGTCCTCGACTACGGCCTGCGCTACGACCTGAGCACCTTCAGGCTGCCGGAGGGGACGTCCGTGCCGTCGTTCATCGAGAACGGCGGCGCCGATCGCGACACCGACAACCTGGCCCCCCGGTTCGGCTTCGCCTTCACGCCCCGGCCCGCGGGGCGCATCGTCCTGCGCGGCGGCGCCGGGGTCTTCTACGACAAGCTGGTTCTCGGCTTTCCGGCGGTCGCCTCGATCACCTCCGGGACCCAGATCGGCCTGTTCTTCCCGCAGGGGGCGGCGCTCGAGATCACCGAGGACGTCGTCGAGCAGGTCGGCATCGACGCCGTCAAGGCGGGACTCGTCTTCCCCCCCGAGCTGATCCTGCGCTTCTCGACCGGCACGCGGCTCGACACGCCGTACACCGTCGAGTACGCGCTGGGGGCCGACTGGGCGGTGGGGACGCGGGGATCGATCGAGGCCGGCCTGACGCGCGCCCTCGGTTATCACCAGGCGCTCCTGCGCGACCTGAACCCGGTTCTGAGCAAGAACGCCGACGGCTCGCCCCATCACCGCGACACCACGGTCGGCTCGATCGCCGCCATCGTGACGGAGGGACGATCCTGGTACAACGGCCTGAAGATCGACTACCGACTGCGGGGAAAGGACTCCTGGTGGTCGGCCTCGTACACGCTGTCGCGCGCCATGGATCTGGGCTCGGACCCGCTGCGCGAAGGGATCTGGCTCCCCCCCGACTCGGACAACATCCAAGGCGAGCGCGCCCGGAGCGACGCCGACCGCCGCCACCGCCTGGTCCTCGCGGGCGGGGCCCGCCTCCCCTGGCTCGGCCTGCGCGTCTCGACCGTCGTCCAGCTCGCCACCGCCGCACCGTTCAACGTCACGACCGGCCGCGACGAGAACGTCGACGGCATCACCACCGACAGGCCGGACGGCGTGCGCCGCAACACCGGCGAGTCCACGTCCCTCGGACCGATCAATCTCACCCGCGACGATGCCAACGTCCTCAGGGGGCAGCTCTCCCTGCCGCTTCTCCCGGCGGTCCAGTCGATCCCCTCGCCGCCGCATTTCGCGCAGGTCGACTTCCGGCTCTCGCGGCCATTCGCCTGGGGGGAGCGCCACGCCGGAGGGGAATTCTTCTTCCAGGTGTTCAACGCCCTCGACCGCTGGAACGGCGGCCCGATCGACGGACGGGTGACCTCGTTCGGCTTCGGCCGCCCCATCGGACAGCTCGGCCCCCCCCGCACCATCGAGGCGGGGCTCAAGATCGGCTTCTGACCGCCGCCACGGCCGCGACGAAGCGGCCGTCGAACTCCCCCTCCCGCTGCCGGACGATCGCGAGCGGCGCCACCAGCCCGGGAAGCTCCCCATGCTTCAGCAGGAAGTCGGGGTTCTTCGGATGGCCGCGTGCCGCCTGGTCGACGGTGAACGTCTCGTAGAGCAGGAGCCCTTCCGGGGCGAGGGCGCTCACGAGCGCCGGGAAGAGCGGGCGATGCAGGTAGTGCACGACCAGGATCACGTCGTAGGTGGAGGGGCCGGCCACCTCGAGAGGCCCCGCGATCGATCCGTGGCCGGCGCCGCCGCTCTCGCGGTCGCGGGCCTCGAGATCACGGACTTCCGCGCGAAGCGTCAGGCCCAGCCTCCCCGCCGCCGCGCGCAGCGCCTCGATCGCCGCGGCGTCCCGGTCGATCGCCAGCACCTCGAAGCCGGCGGCCGCCAGCAGGAGCGCGTGCCGCCCCGACCCGCACGCCACGTCGAGCGCGCGAGGGCGCTGCGCCTGGGCGGGCAACGCCCCGGCAGGCGTCCCTGGCGACGGCACGGGCGGCAGAAGATCCGCGTTCTCGATCAGCCAGGATGACGGGCCGGTCACGCCCGCCCGCTCGCCCAGGAGGCGCGCCAGATTCGCGAGCTCGCCCGAAGCACGCGGCGTCGAGGTCGTCACGGACGAGATTATAGGACTCGGCCCGATGTGGCTATAATGCCCGCCTATGAATCCTGAAGAGGAAGTGTTCATGGCAGTAGCCATCGGAGATCGCGACAGGATCAGGACGCTACTCGAAGCCCATCCCGATCTGTTGAACGCCCGCAACGAGAGCGGCGACTCGCTGCTCCTGACCGCCGCCTACACCGGCCGCAAGGACCTGTTCGATCTGCTTCTGGAGAAAGGGGCGGGGGTGAACCTCTTCGAGGCCTCCGCCCTGGGTCTCACCGACCGGGTCAGCGATTTTCTCGGCGCCGACCCGTCCCTGGCGAACACCTACAGCCACGACGGCTGGACCCCGCTGCACCTCGCCTCGTTCTTCGGCCGCAAGGAGGTCGCCAGCGTCCTTCTGGCCAACGGCGCCGACGTCAACGCCCGATCCCGGAGCACCCGGTTCGCCAAGGAGAACACGCCCCTGCACGCCGCCGCCGCCAACAAGCAGGTGGCGCTCGCCGAGCTCCTGCTCGCCCACGGGGCCGACGTCAACGCCAAGGACGGCAGCGGCTTCACCCCCCTGGCCCTCGCCGCCAACGGGAAGAACGATCTGCTCGTGGTCATCCTGCTCGAGAAGGGGGCCCAGGTCACCTGACCCGGGCGCGAGCCTGCGCGGACTCGCTTACAAAATGCTGACTGTCTCGCCGCCGGAGGTTCCGCCGCCGGGGGGCGGATTGACGACCTTGAGAGTTGCGGAGCCGGTGTTCGGGATATGCAACGCGGGAATGACCACCGTCAGCTCGGTGCTGTTGACGAAGGTGACGTTGGTCTCCGTGTATTCGTTTGTCGTCGCGGCGGGCTTCCATAGGACGGTCGAGCCGCTCATGAAGCCGGTGCCGTGCACCGTGATCGTCGCCTGCACGCCGTGCGTGACGAACGTGGGATCGGTGGTCGAAACGGTCGGCACCGGATTGATAGCGGACGGATCATAGACGACGAAATTGACGGTGTTCGAGACCCCGCCCCCCGGGGGCGGATTGAACACCGTGATCTGCGCGGTTGTCTGAGCGGCGACGTCGGCAAGGTGAATGGATGCCTTGAGGACGAACTCTCCGGGAGTCGGGTTCAGCAGTGTCGTGAGCCGATCGGCCCCGTTCCACCTGACCACCGATCCCAGGCTGAATCCCTGGCCGTGCACGAGCAACATGAATGCCGGATCCCCCTCGACGGCGTAGGAGGGGTCGAGGGACGCAATCGCCGGGACATCGTTATCGGGGACCGGCCGGTTGCTGTCGCCCGAACAAGCCGCGACGCCCATGGCCACCATCACGATTACGGTTTTGGTCATCGAGAACTGCGGGGCGGGGTGCATGATCACCTCCTCGATGATCGGGCACTGCATGGTAACACATCCGATTCCGCTCCGATTTTCGGCCCGGCGCCACCACGGCTCCATCGTGACGGCAGGGGAGCGACATCGCGCTCCATGCGGCTCGATCGCGGCGCCTGGTCATGGCTGCATGCAATGGACGTCTGGTCGACGATTTGGGATACGGTCCGCTGCCTCGGAGAAAGCCGCCCACTTTGTAGCCTTCCGCAGCGGATCCCGCCATGACAAACCGATAGTAGAATGTCTCTCCCGCGTCATTCTCCCCATTCAGGAATATCGCCATCGCTGGCTTGTCTGGAATGGGTTCGTACTCTTCGGCACGCACTCGGGATGGAAAGCCACTCGGGTGGATCTGCTTGAGGGTCAGGATCAACATGCCAAGCGACAGCTCCGTCTTCCATTCTTCCCAGACGAGCCTGTAGGCGGCATCGGCATTGCGCTCGACGAAGGCCACGCGCGCGAATTCTTCCGCGGCGGCGGCGGCGACAATCGGATCGTGAATCAGTGCGCGGGAGACTCGTCCATGACATTCGGTGAAAATCGTGACCGCGAGGACGACCAGCATTCCGAGCCGCAGGATGGGGGCACCTTGAGGTGAATCGGAAGACCCGACTGGCGGGAGCGATTTCAATTTCGAGTGGCCAGGAAACGCCTCCTGACAACGGGCATGGCCGGAACCCGAGTACCGATGGCGACTTACCGCGCCGACGCCGATCGTCCGACGCAGCACGCGCCGCGCGGGATCGGCTTGCCGTGCGGACAGGCGGGCGGGTGGTTCAGGAAGCCGCAGATCGAATCGGTCATCACGGGCGACAGGATGTGCTCGAAGAAGCAGGCCTCCTCTTCGACGACCGCCTCGTGCATCTGGAAGGTCTCCGAGAACAGGGTCTCGGCCAGGCGGTGGCGGCGGATCAGGCTCTCGGCGCGACGGCGGCCGTCCTCGCTGAACTCGAGGCCGCCGCCCGGGTGCAGGATGCCGCGGGCGTGCATGCGCTCGAGGAGCTGCGGCGTGGCGAGGCGCGCGCCGATGGCGCAGATCTCGTGCGCCGCGGGGTCCCCCTCGGTCTTCAGCCACAGGTACTCGAGGACCTCGTCGATCGCCTCCTCGTCCTGCTGCAGGGTCAGGAACTCGCCGGCGACCCGGCCGTGCTCGAGCTGGATCTGGCGCGAGGCGCGCCGGCCGACGACGAGGTCGTGCGTCACCATGACGATCGTCTGGCCGGAGTCGTGGATCTGCGCGAACAGGTCGAGGACGGCGCTCTCGTTCTCGGCGTCGAGCGAGCCGGTCGGCTCGTCCGCCAGGATGAGCTTCGGTCGGTTGATGAGGGCGCGCGCGATGCAGACGCGCTGCCTCTCGCCGCCGGACAGCTGCGCGGGGCGGTGCCCGAGGCGGTCTCCGAGGCCGACCCGCGTGAGCGCCTGCACCGCCTCCCCTTCGTCCGTGATGCTGTGCAGGTACTGGGCGAGCATGACGTTTTCCAGGGCGGTCAGGTAGGGGATGAGGTGGAACTGCTGGAACACCAGTCCGACGCGCTCGCGGCGGTAGCGGATCAGCTCGGGGCGCGAGATGCGGGCCAGATCGAGGCCGTCCACGATCACCCGCCCTTCATCGGCGAGGTCGAGGCCCCCGAGAAGATTCAGAAGGGTCGTCTTGCCCGATCCCGAGGGACCCATGATCGCCAGCCACTCCCCCTGCTTGATCTCGAGGCTGACGCGCTCGAGGGCGATCACGCCCTTGTCGTACCGTCGTGTGACGTTGTCGATCTGGATGAAGGACACGCGACGTCTCCTGGGTTCACTCCCCTCGCAGCGCCGCCGCCGGCTGGATCGCCAGGGCGCGCCGGAGGGGAACGTACACGGCGATCAGGCAGATGAGCATCGACATCCCGAGGACGACCGGCGCAACCGACAGGCTCGCCTCGATGGGGGCGCCGAACAGGCCCTCGCCGATCAGCCGCGTCACGCCGGCGCCGAGCACCAGACCCGCGAGCGTGCCGAGGACCCCGAGCAGGCCGATCTCCCCCAGGAACATCCGGAAGATCTCCCCGTCTCCGGCGCCGATGGCGCGGGCCAGGCCGATCTCCGATTCGCGCTCGACCACCATCGACATGAGGGTCGTGACCAGGCAGAGACCGGAAAGCAGCAGGATCACCAGGGTCAGGAGGTGCATCATCCGGTCGAGCCGATCGAGCAGCGCCCCCTCCGCCAGGGCGATCGCCCGCAGCGGGCGCGCCCGGGCGCGGGGCAGCGCCCGGTCGATCGCGGCCGAGGCCCTGCCGACACCCGGCGCCCCGCCGTCGATCGACAGCGCGGCGAACGACGCCTGCCCGGGACGGTCCACGAGTCCCTGCAGGAATGCCAGCGGGACGAAGACCTGCTCGTCCTCCGCCTCCCCCGTCGAGAGCAGCGACGCGACCCGGAGCGTCGCCGAGCCGGACCCCGTGCCGATCTCGATCGGATCCCCGGCCCGCGCGCCGGCCCGCCGCGCCAGCGCCACGCCGAGAACGCACGCCGGCCCGGCCGGGGGCGCGGGCTCGAGGCGCCATCCGGGGTACAGGCGGTGCAGGGCATCGAAGTCGGCGCCGACGAGGGTCGCGGCGTGGCCGGCCGCCGTCCCTCCGGCGATCAGAACCGGCACGACGGCCGTCCGGGATCCCAGGATCGCCGGCACCGCGCGCAGGTCCTCTTCGAGCAGGGTGATCGACGCCGGGTCGCCGGCGCGCTGGGCCGCGGTGTCCGAGCGCGGGACGACCAGCAGATTCGGACCGTAGGCCCGCAGCTCGCGCGACATCTTCTCCTTGAGGCCGGCCTTCAGGTTGAGGACGGTCGCGGTCACCGTCGCGCCGACCGTGACCGCCAGGAGCGCCAGGAGGAACGCCGCGCCACGCAGGTTCAGCGAGCGGAGGAGGAACCGGGCCGAGGTGATGAAGCGCCGGGGCTCGTGCCGGATCCCTCGCGGAGGCCGGCCGGCCGGAGCGGCCCGTCCCCGGGACGCGGGGGCTTCCGTGGGGACGCGGCTAGAGTCCACGCAGCACCTCGTACGGGCGGAATCGCAGGATGCGCCGCGCCGGCATGACGAATCCGGCGGTCGTGATCAGAAGCGCCACGGCGATCGCCAGGGGGATGGCGGACGGCCGGATCGTCACGGGCGCCCCGAACACCGACGTGGAGATGAAGCGCGCCATCAGCGCCCCGAGCCCCGCTCCGAGGAGCCCCCCGGTGACGCCGAACAGGACGGCCTCCGCCAGGAACAGCGCGACGACGCGCGGGTTCCCCGCCCCCATCGCCTTGAGCAGGCCGATCTCCGACCGGCGCTCGAGCACGCTCGTCGACAGGGCGCTGGTGACCGCCAGGGCCGAGCCGAGCGCCGCCAGCACGGCGATCGCGGCCATCAGGCCGGAGATTCGCCGCAGGATGACCCCCTCCGAATCGGCCACCCGGCGAATGACGCGCGCCTCCGATCCGGGCACAGCGCGCTGCAGCTCGTAGGCGATGGACGAGGGGAACGGCGTGCAGGTCCAGCGTTCGAACTCCTCCGGCGGCAGGTCCCTGGGGCTGGCACCCAGTCTCTCGTACACGGCCGTCTCGGGCGTCGTCAGGGCCCGCACGAAGACGCGTGAGATCCGGCCCGGCTGTCCGGCGAGGCTCCAGGCCGTTTCGATCGGCAGGAGCAGCGCGTCCTCGTCCTCTCCGCCGGTCCTCACGATCCCGGTGACGATCAGCGGCGCCATGCGGCCCGCGACGGAAATCCTCAGGCGATTCCCGGGGCGCAGCCCGATCTCCGCCGCCAGGTTGCCGCCGGCCAGCGCCTCGAGCGGCCCCGGATCGGGCTGCGTGTCCCCGGCCGGCGCCAGGGCGGGGAGGCCGGCCTCGTCCGGCCACTCCCCCGTCACGCTCCAGAACGGATTCAGGCTGCGCAGCCCCGTGCGCAGCGGCGGATCGGCCCCCTCGACATTCCGGTCGAACCAGGTGCCGCGCAGCGTCACGGCCCGGCCCCCCGGAGCGAGCCGCCCCGCGACGTCGAAGACCGGCGCGAACCCCAGGATGTTGTTTTTCCAGAAATTCTCCCGGACGTTGCTCAGGTCCTGGCGGCCCAGGTACGCCGGGACGCGCAGGGCGGACACGTCCTCGCCGCCGACCACGACCGGGGCGCCGCCGCCCGCCGGCAGGACGACGAGGTTGGCGCCGAACGAGCTCAGCTCGCGGCTCACCTTGTCGCCGATGTCGAGCGCGATATCTCCGAGCGCCGCCGCGGCCGCGGTCCCGAGGGCGATCGCCGCCATGATCACGGTCTTCCGCCTCTTGCGGCGCAGCAGGGAATGCACGACGAGTCGCAGGAACATGGCCCGGCCTCTCAGTCGGCGGGAGGCTTCGCCGCCGTCGATTGCGCGGCGCGGAACGCCGCCGCCTGCGTCTTCAGATCAGAAACGGCGATCGCGAGGCTCGCCCCCTCGTCCTTGAACGGCAGCGGAATCGGGTTGCAGCCGCCCCCCGTCCCCAGGGTCGCCGGGTTGACGTCGGCGGCGCACGCCAGGCAGACGAGCCGTCCCTTCAGGTCGGCGTAGCCGTGGGCCCCGCACACCTGGCAGCTGTCGAACACCGGAACGAGGCGGGAGCCGGACTTCTTCACGAAGAACCGCACCACGGCGCCGTCGGTCTCGACCCCGTAGCGGTGCAGGCGCCCGTCCTCGAACCCGGCCTTCGGGAGGCGCACGATTCCCGCGGCGTCGGGCTCGAGCAGGACCGGCGGATCGACGCCGCGCGGCAGGCGTGAAAAGGCGTGCGAGACGGTGAGCGCCGTGATGGCGACGATCCCGGCCACGGCGAACGTCCGCTTCCAGAGGCGCTCGCGCTGCATTCCGGCGAGCGCCAGGCGCCGCTCCGGCCCCTCGAGCCCAGCCGCCTCGGAGGCCCGCTTCTTCTCGGCGCGGCCCGGCACCAGGAGGACGATGAGCGGCAGCGCCAGGAGCGAAGCCAGGAGGATGGCGTTGTTCTTCACGACCGGACCGATGAGCTCCATCTCCTTCGCGCCGATCGGGATGGTGCCGCGCTCGCCGAACTCGTGCAGGCCGCCGACCAGGAGCTGGGCCGCCAGGACGAACAGGACGATGGCGGTGACGGTGAAGAAGCGCTGCAGGTCGACGCGCGCCGTGCCGCGCACGAACGCGACGCCGAACAGGATTGCCAGGCCGATCCCCAGGAGCCCGCCGAAGAAGGTCAGGAGCGAGTCGGTGGTCAGGTTGACCGCCGCCAGGAACAGGACCGTCTCGATCCCCTCGCGCAGGATGAGGACGAACGTGAGGCCGAACAGGCCGGCCGCCACGGCGCCCCTCTGTGCCGCCGCGTCCCCCTGCGCCGCCGCACCGAGGGACCGGGAGGCGATCGCCTCGACGCGGGCCTCGATCTGCTGCTTGAGCCCCTTCGCCGTGCGCAGCATCCAGATGACCATCGTGGTCACCAGGACGGCGCCGGCGATCATCAGCCAGCCCTCGTAGACCTCCTCCGCGATCTCCATGCGGGCGAACGCGAAGGCGCAGGCGACGCTCGCCGCGACGCCGGCCGAAAGGCCCAGGTAGACCCAGCGCTCGAGCGCCGCGCGCCCGGTCTTGCGGAGGTAGATCAAGATGATGCCGGCGACCAGGGCCGCCTCGACTCCCTCCCGGAGGGTCACGACCAGGGCTTCGAGCATCAGTGCGCCTTGCGCGGGACGGCGCCCGCCCGGCCGTCGCCGGCGCACGCCGCGCAGTAGCCGCGGATCTGGTGGGTGTGGCCGGTCATCACGAATTTCTTGCGGCGGCAGACCTCTTCCTGGATGCGCTCGACCTCGGCGCTCTCGAACTCGAGAATGTCGCCGCAGCCGAGACAGACCATGTGATCGTGGTGGTGCCGCCCCACCATCAGCTCGTAGCGCGCCTGGCCCCCGGCCATCTCGACCTTGTGGATCAGGCCCGACTCGACCAGGCGCGGCAGGGTGCGGTACAGGGTGGCGCGCGACACGTGGTGCCCCGTGCGGCGCAGGCGGGCCAGCAGATCGTCCACGTCGAAGTGCCCGCGCACCGACAGCACGTCAGCCAGGATGGCGCGCCTCTCCTTCGTCATCTTGAGACGGTTCTGGGACAGGAACCGGGCGAATCGATCGATGGCTTTCAGCGTGACCTCTAGTTGCAACTCAGTCTCAATTATGGCCCGGCCCATCCGCCCTGTCAAACCTCCTCGGGCGCCCGCGTCCCCCGGAAGGCGGCATAGAGCATGATGTCGTACACCACCTTCATGCACGACCCGATGACCAGGGGGGTCATCAGCGACAGCCCGCCCATGAACCAGCCGGCAAACGCCGGGGCGACGGCCCACGCGCCGACCCGGACGAGGTGGGTGACGCCGGAGGCCAGGGTGCGCTCCTCGGGACGCACCACCGCCATGACGTACGACTGGCGGGTCGGCACGTCCATCTCCACCAGCCCCTCGCGCAGCAGGAAGAGAAGGGCGGCGATCGGGAAGCTCGGCGCGTAGGCCACGGTGATCATCAGGAGGCTCGAAGGGATGTGGGTGAAGACCATGGTGTTGACCAGCCCGAAGCGGCGCGCCAGCCACGCCGCCCCCAGGTGGGACAGGGCGTTCAGGACCCGCGCCCCGAAGAACAGCGGGCCGAGGACCGCCTCCCCTACGCCGAAGCGCTCGTAGAAGAAGAAGCTCAGGAGCGCCGTGGTCAGGAACCCGCCGGCCAGGCTGTCCAGGGCGAACAGGGACGAGATGCGCCAGAGGACGCGCCGCGTCGCGGGGGAGACGCGCGCCTTCAGGGGGTGTGCGGGATCCGGCTCGACGCGCGACGACAGGCGAAGGTAGAGCGCCGCGCAGGCCAGCATCAGCAGGGCGTAGAAGCCGACGCTCAGCCGGTAGGACCCGAGCCCCTCCGCCCCCAGCCCGCGGAGCAGGGCCGGCAGTCCCGCCAGGAGCCCGCCCACGGCGTGGCCGATGTCCTGCAGGACGTTGTACCAGGCGAAGGCGCGCGTCCGGCGCTCGTCGCCGACGGTCGCCGGCAGGATGACCTGGTCGAGGATGAGCGAGGCGCCGCGGTCGCGCCCCATGCCGTTCACCATCCCGAGGAAGGCCGCCGCCCCCGCGGCGAAGGGGTGCGCGGTGAGGGCGAACGCGCAGCCGCCCGCGAACGACAGGAGCGACACGGCGATGAGGGACCTCCGGCGGCCGGCGCGATCGGCGAACAGGGTCACCAGAAGGGCCGCGGCGGCGCATCCGAGAAGCCCGGCGCCGACCACGTAGCCGATCCGCGCCGGATCGAACTCGAGCCGGGCGAGATAGACGCCCATGAGGACGCCGATCATGCCGGTCCCCAGGGCGCGCACGAAGGCGGCCGCATACAGGACGACGCGGTCGGTCACGCGCGCATCCTAGCATCCCCCTCGCGCGGCGTGGCGGTTGACACGGGAGACGTCGAAACCTAGGTTCTGGCTGGTGAAGCCCAGGGAGGAGAATCCGATGACACAATCGAAATTGCGGTGGGTGATGTCCTTCGCGGCGGCGCTGTCGGCGCTGGGCCTCATTCAATCGCCGCGTCCCGCCGAGGCCTCCGACCTGGAGCGCCGGCTGGAGGCGCGCTGGCGCGGGGCCTGGATCCTGACCAACGTGGACACCTATTCCGACTGCGCGGGGACCCACACCAACAACCGGGTGAACGAGACTCTGGTCACGAGCCGGGGCAGGATGCGGTTCCGTCCAGGCGAGCTGGCGCAGGTCGTGAAGGTGGACCTCAAGCGCGCGCGTCTCGACCTGCTCCTGAGCCTCCCGGAGCCGATCCTGGTGTCGTCCCAGGACGGGCCGTTCACGCTCTACAACGAAGCGCGCTGTCTCATGGAGCTGGAGGTCGAGCTGCCGCGCGAGGTCGTGTCCAGGTCGAACCTCGACGGCATCGACACGGCGCTCCACCCGATCCTGAAGCGGCACACCAGCCAGGACGAGGCCATGCAGGCCAAGGCGTGGAACCACAGGAAGCGCGACGCCTACCCGGCCGACTACGACGAGACCCTGGCCGAGCACAATATCTGGAAGGCGGAGCAGGCCAACACCGCCGTCCGCGCGAAGATCGACAAGGCGATGGCGGAGACCTCGCGCCTGGCGGATCGCGTCTCGGTCGACGCCGACTACCTCAAGGGGTTCGCGGCCGGAATCGAAGCGATGCGCGCCGTCGATCTCGGCCGCTGCGGCGACCTGATGAGCCGTGATTTCACCACCGTCGCCCCGGCCCCGGCGCGCGTCAGCCTGGCCGCCTTCGCCGGCGAGGCGGCCAACCGCTACACCAGCGGATACCAGGACGGCCAGCGACTGGTCTTCGGGCTGGAATCGCTGCGCCGCCTGCCGCAGTGCCTTGTGCCGGTGCCGGAGAGGACGCGACCGCACTGAGCCCGGCCGGCGGGCCCGGCTACTGTCCGAGTCGGAAGGTCATTCCCGCCCCCAGCGAGGCGTGGACGTAGCGCTCGTCGAACCCCTCGTTCGCCAGGAGGGCCAGCTCGAGGCGCGCGGCCGCGCGGTTGTTCCTTCCAATGAAGAAGCGGCAGCCGCCCGCGATCTGGTAGGCGGTGGCCGTCTCGCGCGACGACAGACCGATCGCCTCGAGCTTCATCTGCCCCACTCCCATGCCCGCCAGGACGTACGGAACGGTTCGTCCTCCCGGGTAGAAATTGACGACCACGTTGGCCACGGCAAGGGCCAGCGTGATCCTCTTCTCGGCGCCGGAGAACAGCTCCTCCCGGGCCGTGGCGCGCGTGATCTCCGCCTCCCACTGGATCTGGCGTCCGATGAAGGCTCCTCCGCGCAGCGCGTACCGATCGCCGCGTTCGTCCGTCAGGTCGGGATCGAAGCGGGTCACGGAGACATCGGCCCCGATCTCGCCGGAGCCCGCCGTGAACACCGTGGCGCCCGGCGCCGCGGCCTGGGCCGTCGTGACCGGCGTCCCGGCGATCAGGACGAGGCCGCACACCACCACCGCCGGGACGATCCGGGCCTTCCGGACGGAGGCTGAGGGGGCCGCGACGGCGGTCAGCGGAACGCCCTCCAGGTCCCGGAGGAGCCGATGCCGCAGGTGCAGGCCGGGCAGGAGGCGCTGGTCAGCGTGTACGAGCCGAGGATCGCGTGGCTGCCGGACAGCTGTCCGTCGAAGCGGAAGATGTTCTCGTCCCCGCCCGGCGTCGCGCCGGCGAACCGGACGGCGATGTGGACATCGTCGTCCTTGAAGGCCGCCGACCTGTCGCCCGCCGCGCGGTCGTCTCCCGAGGGGCAGGTCGGCCCGTGGATCAGAAGGACCACGTCGTAGATCTTCATGTCGCCGAACGGCGACCTGCCGTCGAAGGTGATGTCGAGCTCCCCGGTGGTCTGGCCGCTCGACCAGTCTCCCGACCACGCCCCCTGGAGGTCGACCTCCGGGCTGGAGACGCAGCCGATCGAGCCCAGGATCAGGGCAACCGCGCAGGCGCGGAGAGCTGTGTTCATGGCGGACGTGAGGCTACGCCCGGTGCGGGGGCCTGTCAAGGAATCCGCGCCCGATGTGAATCCGCGCCCGATGGGCGCTGATTGCACCCTGACGCTTCAGGCGATGCGGTGCACGTCCACCGTCGTGGTAAAGGCCTGGCCATCGAGGTCCATGTAGAGGTGGCGCTCCGTGATCGACAGCGTGATCTTCGTCCGGCGCTTCACGGCGGAAGCAATCGACTCGACGAAACCGCGGCCGAAGGAATAGACGGGAATCTCAGCCGCCCGGTGGATGCTCTTCCCGTTCAGCTCCGCCAGCACCTGGTCGACGTTCCGGTGCGTGTACACCGCCGCGCGGCCGGCGAGCTTGCTCCCCCGGTGCAGCCGATGCGCATCGGGCAGGCCGACCTCGATCCAGGCGGTGATCCGTCCCGTCAGGTCGCGCACCAGGATGGCGGGATCCTCCCCCGCCGCGATCCCCTCCGTGAGCTCGATCCCCTGCCTGTATTCCAGGCAGTAGGCCAGGTATCGGGTCAGCATGAACTCGAGGGTCTCGGACGGCTGACGCGCCAGGCGCACGCCCAGGCTCACATACGTGCCGCGATCGACGTCCGAGAGCTCGGTATCCAGACTGTAGAGCGTCGCCGTCAGAGCCATCGGCGTAGTATCGCACCGACGCCTGATCGCGTGTTGACGCCGTTCTCCGGGACGCCCTATGCTTCGGCGCCCCCAGTCGAGAGGCATGTCGGAGGACCGAACCCTGCCATGGGCGCCGGGCGAATCGTCAGCGTGTTCATCGAGCCGAACCCGAACTGCCCCGAAGGCTGCTCGCAGCGCTTCCAGGCGACCTCCGAATCCCGGGTCGTGACATCGATCCAGTACTCCCCCGGCGGGGACGAGACGATCCTGTGCGACGTGGCCGGCTGGTCGAGCGAGAAGAACGGCACCCCGTGCCCTGCACGGGCCGTCCGCGTCGAGGACTCGGGCGCCGGCGTGGCGACCCTGGTGTACGGCGGGAACTGGGGCCTGCGTCTCAGCCCCCGCGACGGCCGCACGCCGTTCGGCGAGCCCTACCTGCTCCTCGACGTCGACGCGATCGTGGAGTGACGGCCTGGCTTCAGGGGCCCGGGCCCGAAACGATATCGATGGCGGTGATCTCCGGCCTGGCCCAGAACCTGACCCGCGGCGCGTCCCCCCCTTCCAGCCCGATGCCGCGGTTGACGTACATCCAGAAGCTCCCCGCGCGGTAGAGCCCCGACTCGTACTTCTTGCCGTACTTCGACAGCGTGAGGATGGCTCCGTACAGCGGCAGGGCGACCTGCCCGCCGTGCGTGTGCCCGGCGCACAGGAGATCGACCCGGGCTGCATCCTCCTCGGGGATGACATCCGGATAAGGGTAATGGTAGAGAAAGATCGTCAGGCTCCCCGCGGGCACCTGGTCCAGGGCGGTTCGCGCCAGGCTCTCGTGCCCGACGGCCACCCCGGCGATCCACACCTGGCGGTCCCCCACGGTGACCCCTTCGGCCCGGCCATCGAGCTCGTGCACGCCTGTCCCGCCGAACAGGTCCTCGTCGCGCCAGTACCACGCGTCCCAGTTGCCCCGCACCGCGAAGGTCGGCGCGACCTCGGCGAGACGCGTCATCAGTCGCCTGAAGATCGGCAGCGCCGGCGGCGAGTTGATCGAGTCGCCGGTATAGACGATGACGTCCGGATGCTCGGCGGCGATCAACCCCGGCAGGCGCTCCTCGAGGCGCGGCCTGGGATCGCTGTGGATGTCCGAGATGTGAACGATGCGCAGCGGCCTGGATCGATCGCCCGCCTTGGCGGAGCGGATCCGGACGTGGATGACCGTGGGCCAGTACGGCTCGACCCAATGGCCGTAGGCGACGCAGGCGCCGCCCGCGACCACCAGGAAGAGGATCGAGCGTCGCCACCAGGACGGTTGGCGATCCCGGCTCCCGACCACTCAGCCAGACCGGCGGCGTTGGCGCCGGGGCGCCGCCTCGAGCGCCCGCCACAGGTACCAGCTCGCCACCGTGCGGTAGGGGCGCCAGCGCTCGCCGCGCCTCAGGACCTGCCGCGGCGTCGGAAGGGCGCGGGTCTCGAAGGTGCGCGCGAACCCCTTGCGGATGCCGTAGTCGCCGGCAGGCAGGATGTCGGGACGGCCGAGGCGGAAGATCAGGAGCATTTCCGCTGTCCAGCGTCCGATGCCGCGGATCGCGGTCAGCCGGGCGACGATCTCCTCCTCGTCCATTCGCTTGAGCGCGGCCAGCCGCGGCACGGTGCCGTCGAGCGTGGCCCTCGCCAGGTCCTTGAATGCGGCGACCTTGGCGCGCGACAGGCCGGCGCGGCGCAGCCGCTCGTCGGGCGTGCGCAGGATGTCCTGCGGAGACGGGAATTTTTTCGGCCGGAACAGGTCGACGACGCGTCCGAGAATGGTGGCGGCGACCTTCCCCGTGAGCTGCTGGTAGACGATCGCCTCGGCCAGCGCCTCGAACGGGCTCTGGAGCGTCTCGACCGTGAGGCGGCAGGGACCGACGCGCGCGATCAGGCGCCCGAGGCGCGGGTCGGATTTCGCCAGGACACGGGCCGCTTCCATGGGCGGGCATGATAACCCGGCCGTGGTAGAGTGGCCGTCGTTCCGCCATCCCTTTCTTCCGGAGGAGCCGATGCCCCCAACGGACCGCCGCGCCCCCTGGCGCGTCGTCACCACCCGGATTGCCATCCTGATCGGGGGCCTGCTGATCGCGCTTCCGGCCCGCGCGCACTCCGGTGCGCCGCCGGCGGCGGAGAAGCCGGCGCCGAAAGCCCCCGAGTTCAAGCTGGAGAAGGTGTCCGACCGCGTCTATTGCCTGTACGGCCGGGGCGGGAACGTCGGCTTCCTGGTCACCGACGCCGGCGTGGTGGTGGTGGACGACCAGTACCGCGAAGTCGCCGAGGGGATCGTGGCGCAGATCAAGAGCGTGACCGACAAGCCGATCCGCTTCCTGGTCAACACCCACTATCACGGCGATCACACGGGCGGCAACCCCGTGTTCATCAAGTTCGCCGAGATCATCGCGCACAACAGCGTGCGGCCCCGGCTTCTGGAGTATCCGGAGACGATTCAGAAGACGTTTCCCGGAAGGCTCCAGGCGATCGAGGCGGAGCTCGCGGGCCTGAAGGACGCCGCCGATCCGTACCGCCTCGCCATCGAGAAGGACCGCGACCTGCTCGCAGAGAAAGTCCTGCACATGGGGGACCTGTTCTTCAACGGCATGGTCCCGTTCATCGACGCGCTCGCGGGAGGCTCTGGCCGTGGCTACGTGCGCAACCTCGATCAGGCCCTCGCCCTGGTGCCACCGGACACGAAAGTGATTCCGGGGCACGGCCCGGTCACCGATGTCGCCACGCTGCGGCGCTTCCGCTCGTTCATGTCCGATCTCGTCGACGAGGTCGAGAAGGCGGTCAAGGCCGGCCGGTCGAAGGCGGAGGCGATCCGGACCATCAAGCTGGATCAGTATCCCGAGATCAAGCCGAGCTTCCGGACTCTCGGGAACGACGTCGCGGTCATCTACGACGAGGTCCAGGCGGGGCGCTGACCCGCCCGCCGCATCGATGCGCGGCAGAGAAACATGGCGGCCGCAACATGTCGATGGGGCCGGCGCCGCGGATCCTGCCGTAATCGGTTGACCTGGGACCGGATCGGCGGTAGCTTCCAGGCTTGCCGATTGTCCGGGTGCCGACCGTGTCATCTGCCATGCCCGCATGCAGGTCGGGGCGACGCCTCGCCGCGATCCTCATCGCGCTCATCCCCTGCCTGTTGCTGCCGGCCGCCCCGCGCGGGGAGACCGGAGCGGACCGCCTCGAGCGCCTGCGCGCCGCCGTGCGCTTCGTGCCGCGGCGCATGAGCGTCGAGGCGGCGCGGGTCGGCGCCGCGGCGTGGGACGGTGCCGCCGGCCACCCGGGACCGTGGGCCGGAGCGGCGGAGGGAGCGCCGGCCGTCCTGGCCGGAACGCCGGGCCAGCCTCCCGAAGTCCAGGCCAGTCGCGGCGTCGCCGGCACGCAGAGCGAGACCAGCATCGCGGTCTTCGGCTCGACCGTGGTCGTCGGCTTCAATCAGATCAACGGCAACCGCGGCAGCGGCGCCGCCTGGTCGACGGACGGCGGGCTCACCTTCACCGACGGCGGCGGACTGCCGACCGGCGGCCCCCTGCCGAAGGAGCTTCTCGGCGATCCGTCGGTCACGGTCTGCGGCAACGGCACGTTCTACTACGCCAGCATCTACTTCCCGAACGCCTCCGATGCCGCGATCGCGGTCAACGTCGGGACGGTCTCCGGGACGACCCTCACCTGGTCGAACCCGCAGATCGCCTCGATCTCGACGAACGATTTCCTCGACAAGGAATGGCTGACCTGCGATCGGGCGACCAACACCCTGTACATGGTCTACACGCGCTTCGTGAACGGGAACCTGGGCATGGCGGGGCCGCTGCAGGTCGAGATCATCAAGTCGGCCGACGGCGGCACCACCTGGTCGGCGCCGCTCGTCCTCGAGAGCAGCTCCACCGAGTCGGTGCAGATCGCCTATGTCGCCATCGGGCCGGACGGCGAGGTGTACGTCCTGTGGGAACGCGGTGTCGACGACATCACCGCGGCCGAGACCCGGCTGGAATTCAGGCGAAGCCTCGACTTCGCCGCCTCGTTCGATCCCCGGGTGGTGGTGCGCTCCATGGCCCCGTCCTTCTTCCCGGCCAACGTCGGCTACAACCGCGAGGACACCCTCGAAATCGGCACGATTGCGGTCGATACCTCGACCGGTCCGGGCCGCGGGAACCTGTACGTCATCTGGGTCGAGCGCGAGATCCCCGAGGCGCCGGAGCGGGACGTGTTCCTGGCGCGCTCGATCGACCGGGGGGCGACCTGGTCGGCCCCCGTGCGGGTCAACGACGATGGCGCCGGCCACGACCAGGTCATGCCCTGGGTGTCGGTCAACTCCGGCGGCGGCGTCGAGACCACCTGGTACGACTACCGGAACTGGACCGCGATGAGCACCACCGACGTCTACGCGGCCCGATCGACCGACGGCGGGGGATCGTTCGAGCCGAATGTCCGTGTCACGACCGTCCCCTCCTCCTGGTTCGTGCCCGCCACATTCACCCCCAACTTCGGCGACTACGCCCAGTGCGCCAGCGAGGGGACCGGCTTCTACCCGGCGTGGTCCGACGGACGGAACAACGACATCGACGTCTTCATGGCGCACATCGCAACCGACACGTGCGGAAACGGCGCCCTCGATCCGTTCGAGCAGTGCGACGACGGCAACACGCTCGACGGCGATTCCTGCTCCGGGGCCTGCGCCGCGACCCCGTGCGGCAATGGAATCCCCGAGGCGGGCGAGGGGTGTGACGACGGCAACGTCCGGAGCGGCGACGGCTGCTCCCAGACCTGCCGCCCGGAGATCTGCGGCGATAGCGTGGTCCAGCCCACCGCGCGTGAGGAGTGCGACGACGGCAACCAGACCTCGGGCGACGGCTGCTCGGCGACCTGCCAGGCCGAGCTCGACCGGCTCGCCTGGGTCGTCGACGAGCGCTCGCGACTCGTCCTGCAGAGCGTCACCACGGGCAGGGTGATCCCGATCGGGGACCCCGGCTTCCACGAGATGGGGGACCTGGCGTTCGACGCGTCCGGACGGCTGTTCGGCTCCACCCAGTTCAACGTCAACCTGTCGATCGGCTACAACGGGGCGCTTGTCGACATGGCGCCCCTGGGACTGCCGGGCCGGGGAGCGTTCATCGGCTGGACCGGCTGGCTCGCCGTGACGGCGATCGACTTCCATCCCCTCACGGGGGTCCTGTACGGCATCGCGGTCGACGCGGCGGGATCGAGCCGGCTCGTCATCCTCGACCCCGCGACCGGCATCACCACGGCCACCGTGGGCGACCTGGCGCTGACCAACGCCCGCGCCATGGCGTTCGACGCGGCCGGCACCCTGTACGTCGGCACGTCGTCCCTCTACACGGTGAACTCGGCGACCGCCGCGAGGACGCTCGTCGGCGGACCGATCTTCAACGCCGTGGCCCTGGCGGGCATGGACTTCGCTCCCGACGGGACGCTGTACGGCATCGCGCTCCGCGGCACCGGCGCGGACGGCGGGCTCCTGCGCGTCAACAAGGCGACCGGGGTCGGCACCGTCCTGTTCATCTCCGGCAGGATCCAGCAGCAGGGGATCCGCTTCGCGCCGCCCATCGCCGTCGATCGCGATCTCGACGGGATTCACGACGTCGCGGACTGCGCCCCCGACGATCCGGCCAACGCGCCGCCGGGCGCGACGGCCGGACTTCTCTTCTCCAGCCAGGCGACCCTCACCTGGTCGGCCGCCGCGAACGCCAGGTTCCACAACGTCTACCGGGGCACGGCGACGGCCCCCCTGGGGACGCGCCTGCCGGGGAGCGTGTTCGATCACGTCTGCTTCGAAAGCGCCGACTCCCGCGCCGACGGCGACCTGGTCTCGACCGATCCGTCCCTGCCGCCCGCCGGCACCGCGTTCTACTACCTGACCGACGGAGAGGGCTGCGGCGAGGGGCCGCTCGGCAGCGACGTCGATCACCCGGCCCCCAACCCGAGCCCCTGCCCGACCCCCCCCTAGACCTCCGTACGGCGGGAGCCCGTCCGACTAGGGGGCCGGCGCCCCGCCGTGCTACGATGAGACGCTTCTATGACTTGCCCCCACTGCGCCCAGCCCAACCCGGATGGGGCCGGCGAGTGTGCGGCCTGCGGAGCGAGTCTCGCGGGCGAGCGCACGATGACCTCCGGTCCCTTCCAGCGAACCACGACGGGTGGTCCCTTCACGGGATCTCCCGGCGGCGGCTCCCTGTCCCGGCTGTCCCCCGGCACCCTCCTCGGGACCCGTTACGAGATTCTTTCCGTCCTCGGCGAAGGGGGCATGGGGACGGTCTACAAGGCCCAGGATCGGGAGCTGGGCCGCCTCGTCGCGCTCAAGGTGATCCGGCCCGAGATGGCGTCGCGCCCCGAGGTCCTCGAGCGCTTCAAGCGCGAGATTCTGCTCGCCAGCCAGGTGACCCACCGGAACGTCCTGCGCATCCACGACCTCGGCGAAGCGGGCGACATCCGGTTCATCTCGATGCAGTACATCGAGGGGGCCAATCTCAAAGCGCTCCTCGAGCAGGAGGGGCCGCTGCCGCTCGACCGCGGCCTCGCCCTCGCCCGGCAGATCGGCGATGCGCTCCAGGCGGCGCACGACGCCGGCATCGTGCACCGCGATCTGAAGCCCCAGAACATCCTGATCGACCGGGACGGCAACGCCTATATCGCCGACTTCGGGATCTCGCGCTCCCTGGCCGAGGGCGGGACCATGACCGAGACCGGCGCCATCCTAGGCACGGTCGACTACATGTCCCCCGAGCAGGCCCGCGGGGAGACGCCCGACCACCGCGGCGATCTCTATTCCTTCGGCGTCATTCTCTACGAGATGTTCACCGGAACCCTGCCGTTCCGGGCCTCGAACGTCCTGTCGGTCATGATGAAGCGGCTGCACGAGGACGCGCCGACCGTGCGGCTGTCGCGGCCCGAGCTGCCTCCGTGGCTGTCGGCGATCGTGGCGCGGACGCTCCAGCGGAAGCCGGAGGATCGCTACCAGAGCGCCGGGGATCTCCTGCGCGATCTCGAAAGGCAGCGCGCCTCGCGCTCGTGGAAGCGGTTCGCCCGGCCGCGTTACCTCGTCCCTGCGGCCGCGCTCGCGGCCGCGGCGATCGTGGCGGCCGTCCTGCCTCACATTCCCTGGCCGCCGTGGGGCTCATCGGCCCCGCCGGCGCCCCGGGCCTCGCTGGTCCTGCTGCCGTTTCAGAACGCCACCGGTGACCCGGCGTACGACTGGGTGCGCACGGGCCTGCCGAGCCTCCTCCGCACGGAGCTGATCGAGGCGAAGGCGCTCCGGCTGGTGGGCGAGAGCCGGACCCAGGAAATCCTCGCGGTCCTCAAGCTCCCCGAAAACGTCGAGCCCTCCCCCGCCAGCACGCTCCGGATCGCCGGGCTGCTCGGCGCCGAGAACGTCCTGGCCGGACGGCTCGTGCGCATCGCCGACCGTCTCCGGATCGACGCCAGCCTGCGCGTGGCCGGGGCTTCTCGGTCTCCCGGGGACGCGGTCGCCGGAACTTCCGGGACGACCTCCATCGTGGTGGACGGCGAGGGGGATCGGGCGATCTTCGCGATGGTGGACGACCTCACCCGGCGCGTCCGGGAGCAACTGGGGGTCGCGAGGGGGGTCCTGGAACGGCGGCGCGGCGCGACCGAGCTCTCCACGCACTCGGTCGAGGCGCTGTCGCTGTACAGCGAAGGCGTGGCGCTTGGCCGGGCCGGCAAAGATATCGACGCGGCGAAGCGACTGGAGGACGCGCTGCAGAAGGATCCGCAGTTCCACGTGGCGCAGGCCCTCCTGGCCGAGACGTACGACCGGCTCGGCTATTCCGACAAGGCGGTGGCCGAGGCGGGGAAGGCCATCGCGGGGCTCGGATCGGCCTCCCCTTACGAGGCCGCGCGCATCCGCGGCGTCCAGGCGCGACTTGGCGGGAAGACGGACGAGGCGCTGAAGGCATACCGGGACCTGTGCGAGATCGCCCCGAACAGCGCCGAAGCATTCTCCGACCTCGCGGCGATTCAGGAGGGCGCGGGCGACCTCGAAGGCGCCTTGAAATCGCTCCTCCGCGTCGTCGCCCTTGATCCGAAGTACTCGAGCGCTCATTACGCCCTGGGGCGCGTGCGCTTCAAGCTGGGGAAACCCGCCGAGGCGCTGCAGGATTTCAACGCCGCCCTGGCGCTGCACACGGAGACCGGCAACCAGGAGGGCCGTGCAGCGGTCCTCAACGGCCTGGGCAACGCTTACAGAACGCTGGGCCGGCACGAGGAGGCCTTCAAGAACTACCAGGCGGCGCTCGAGATCAGGCAGCGCATCGGCGATCGCCGGGGTACCGCAATGACCCTCTACAACCTGGGGATGATCCAGCGCGACCTGGGACGGCACGACGAGGGGATCAAGTCGACCGTCGAGGGCGTGGCGATCAGCCGGGAGATCGGTTATCGCGAGGGGATGGCGCTCGGCTACTCGAACCTGGGCGACCTGTACCAGATCGCCGGCCGGCCCGAGGAGGCCCTGAGCTCCTACCAGGAGAGCCTGAAAATCGTCCGCGAGATCGACGATCCCGCCAATCTGTCCCGCAGCCTCGGGAATGTCGGGTATATCAACGCCGTCTTGGGCCACTATGTCGAAGCGTTTTTCTTTCTCAAGGAGGCGCTGGCCAAGCGCCGCGAGATCGGAGACAAGGTCGAAATCGTGCGATCGCTCATCGACCTCGGCTTCCTCGAGCAGGTGCAAGGGCGGTACGAGGAAGCGGTCCGATACGAGACGGAAGGGCTGACGCTCGCCCGCGAAGTCGATGACAAGGTGGAGATTCTCGTGCTGTCGGCCAATCTGTCCAATATCCACGAGGACCAGGGTGAGTATGGTCCCGCCCTGTCGCTCCTGGCCGACGCGCAGAAGCTGGCTCAGGAGATCAGCGACAAGGCCCAGCAGTCCACCTGCCTGATCTATCTCGGGAGCATCCGGCGACACCTCGGCGATTTTGACGGCGCCGCCACGGCGCTGCAGGAGGGATTGCGACTGGGCCAGGAGATGAACAACGCCCCGCTCCAGGCGGAGGCCCTGATCAACCAGGCGGCGCTCCTGCTCCTCCGCGGCCAGAAGAGCCGGGCCCTGCCCGTCTCGAAGGAGGCCGTCACCCGGGCGATCGCGTCGCACGATCAGCGCCTCGTCCTGCTCTCCAGATTGCAGGAGGCGGAGGCCGCCGAGTCCGTGCGTGATCTGGAGGGCGTCGCCAGCAGGGCTTCCGCGTCCGGCCTGGCGCCGATCGAGGCGGCCGCACACCTGGCCCTCGCCCGGGTCCACGTGGCCGCGGGGCGCGCGAAGGAGGCGGGCCTGCAGGCAGAACAGGCGCTGAAGATCGCCGCACCGATGCGGTTGCGGGACGTCCTGTTCCAGGCCTGCCACCTGAGCGGCAGGTCCTTGCAGGCACAGGGCCGGGCCGCAGCTGCCGCCGACAGGTTCAGCACATCGCTGGGGTACCTCGCGGAAATGCGCCATGGGCTGACCGGAGCCGATCTGCGGCAGTTCCTGAACCGGCCGATCACGGCGGCGTTCGCCAAGGACGCGGGGGCCCTGTTTCAGCATGCGAACCGGAACCAGGACGCGGATCGGCTCCGCACCCTCCTGAGCCTCTGAGATCCGCCGCTCCCCCGATTCCTGTTGACAACGGTCATCTATCCGAGATATTTGAGGACGCAGACTGTGGAAAAGCCGCACCAGATGTGCGCTTTCAAGCATTCCGGAGAGGGGGAAAGCTGATGTACGCAACATCGAATCCTGTGCGAGTCGCCGTCTTCGACCTGATCCTGGCCGCCTGGCTGGCCGCCGGGGCTTCGTACGCCAACGCGGCCGTTACCACGTACGCCGACGAAGCGTCCTTCCTCGAGGCTCTCGGTGAGGCTTCCGCCCGGCACGAGACCTTCGATCAGTTCGCAACGGGAACTCAGATCAACGACCAGATTTCGGGGGTCGTCTTTTCATCGCCCCATCAGGACTCGGGCGCCTACTACCCCATTCAGGTCCTGGACGACCCGGGAGCAACCAGCCGGCCGAACGTCCTCGGCGGCGGGTACCTTTCGGAATCGCCGGGCGAATCCCTCCAGATCATGGTCCTCGATTTCGCCCCGTCCATTTCGGCCTTCTCGTTCTATCTCACCGATTACGATCCCAATGGCACTCCCGCTTCCGTGAGGCTCGAGCTCCCCAACGAAGGGAGCGCGACGTTCCCGCTCTCGAACACATCGGAGAGCGAACTCACTCCCGTCTTTTTCGGAGCGACGTCCAACGTCCCGATCCTGAGGGTGATCATCACGTCGGGACTCCAGGGTGGCGGGTTCGAGGAGTTCGGAATCGACGATCTCCGGTATCTGGCCATACGGGAGGGAGACACGAACCCTCCCGAGTGCCACGGCGCGCCCGCGGAAGAGGAAGGGGTCCCCGGCATCAACGGGTCGGCCGCCGAAATCGGCGTATTCGAATCCGGCATCCAGCGCGTGTTCCTGGACGAGGGATCGAGCAATCTGAGCCTGACCGTCGCGCCCTTCGATCCCGGGGCGCGTTTTGTCACCTTCCGCGTGACTCAGGCCGATCCCTCCCTCGACGCGCAGGGGCGCGTGATCGCCACCGACGGAGGCGAGAACTCCTGCACCGTGTCGGCGAGCTTCCGCGCGCTCGGCCCCGGCCCGACGGAGAACCAGACCATCTGTCAAGACGGCGGACTGCTCCTGGCCATCAGCAACGGCGAGAATACGCCGGCCGGCACGTCCGTGTGCAGCGCCAACCCGCCGGGCGGGAACGAGCCGGAGTTTCCGCCGGGTTACGCGCCGTCGGCCCCCGGCGAGCAGTCCCCCTGCCAGGTCCTTACGATCGACTCGCCGATCGGCGGGCAGACCGAGATGGTCCTGAAGAAGGACGGGGATTTCAATCTGAACCTGAGGATGCTGTTCTCTCACTCGGAGATCGTCGGCGGCGAGCTGTTCTTCCCGGCCTTCAACGACGTCACCAAGTTCGTGGAACAGATCGCCACGGTCACGCCGGACCCCACGCGCGTGGGAGGCTCGGTGGCGTGGTCACCCGTCAAGGTGGCCTGCGCCATTCAGAGCGAGGCGGCCCGGCTCGAATTCTGCGGCGGGCTGCCGGCGGGGTCGGAAGGCCCGGACGCGGACGGCGACGGCTTCAGCCTGTGCGCGGCCAGCAGCCTGGACGTGGACTGCAACGATCAGTTCGACGACATCTTCCCGGACGCGCGCGAGGTGTGCAACGGTCTCGACGACAATTGCGACCACCAGGTCGACGAGGACGACCCTCCGGGAATTCCCTGCCCCGCTCCGGGCCTCCTGGGCGCCTGCCGGCAGGGGATGACGTCGTGCACGACGCTGCCCTTGAGCTGCCGGCAGACGGTCCTGCCGGTCGACGAAGTCGCCTGCAACCACATCGACGACGACTGCGACGGACGGGTGGACGGGACCTACGTCTTCAGCGACTACCTCCCGCCAATCAACCCGGATGGCTCGACCGTCTTCGTGAAGAAGCGAGGCGCGATTCCGGTCAAGTTCCAGCTTCGGGACTGCTCCGGCGCCTTCGTGGACAATGCCGTGGCCACGATTGACGTCCTATTCCACGGGGTCGGGATCGTCGGAGACGAAGAGGTCGCCGTGAGCAGCGTCGGGAGCGCCAACACCGGCAACCTGTTCAGATTTGACCCCTCATCCCACCAGTACATCTATAATCTGGATGCGTCGTTGCTGCAGCGGAACGCCAGCTACATCATCAGGACGCATCTCGACGACGGCTCCGAGCACGACGTGCTCATTTCGATCAAGTAAGGACGATCGGGGGGGTCCGGCGCCACACGGCCACGCGGCCGGTCCGCCGGACCCCCACCCTCGCGGGGCCCTGCAATGGATTTCCTGACCGTCATCACGCCGGAGGGGACGAGCTCGCGCCGCGATCTCGACGGCGAGACCCTGCGCATCGGCCGCGCCTCCGGCAACGACCTCGTGCTGCAGGACCTGAACGTGTCCCGGCACCACGCCGCGGTGGTCCGCCGTGCCGAAGGCATCTACATCGTCGACGCGGGCGGCAAGAACGGCACTTTCGTCAACGATCTGCGGATCACCGATCCGGTGCGGCTCGGGGCCGGCGACCGCGTGCGGCTCGGATCGACCGTCCTGGTCTTCAACGGCCGGGTGCCTTCGAACGTCGAGTTCATCGACCGGCCGCTCCTGCACGGAGCCGGGACCACCTTTCTGCCGGCCTCCGGGCTGCGCACGCCCGACATGAACGACCTGCCGCTGGTGCTCGATTCGACCACTCCCGTCCCCTTCCGCTCCGGCTCGATGTCCTCGGGTTCGGCCGCCGCCATCATCCAGGAGGCCAACGAGGAGCTGGTCTTTCACCGTCCCCTGCCGGAGATCCTCGAGACCATCATGGACCTGGCGCGCCGGGCGGTGCCGTTCGAGCGCGGCCTGCTGATGCTGACCGAGGGGGACCGGCTCGTCCCCCAGGTGATCCGCGTCCCCCCCGACGAGTCGGGAGCGATCATCTCGGTCAGCCGGACGATCGCCGATCGCGTCCTGCAGAACAAGGAATCGATCCTGACCAGCGACGCGCAGCTCGACGATCGCTTCCGCCTGGGCCAGAGCGTCGAGGCGCAGCAGCTCCGCTCGGTGATGTGCGTCCCGCTCTGGAACAATCGCGACGTGATCGGCCTCATCTACCTGGACAACCGCCACCGGGCCGGGCTGTTCCGGGAGGAGAACCTGCGCCTGATGTCGTTCCTGGCGAACGTCGCGGCGGTGAAGATCGAGAATGCCAGGCTGTTCGAGCAGGTGGTCGCCGCCGAGAGGATGGAGCAGGAGCTGCAGAAGGCGGCGGAGATCCAGGACCACCTGCTGCCGTCCCAGGGCCCGCCGATCCCCGGCTACGAAGTGTTCGGCAGCAGCGTGCCGTGCCGCGCGGTCGGGGGGGACTACTTCGACTACATCGAGCTGCCCGGCGGGCGCTACGCCGTGGCGTTGGGGGACGTCGCCGGCAAGGGGCTGCCGGCCGCTCTCCTGATGTGCATGTTCCAGGCCGGCCTCCATGCCCTGTGCGAGATGGATCTGCCTCTGGACGACACCATCTCCCGCCTCAATCAGATCCTGTGCCGGCGCCTGCCTGCCAACCGCTTCGTGACGTTCTTCTTCGGCGTCCTCGATCCGGCGGCGCACACGCTCATGTACGTCAACGCCGGCCAGAACCCCCCCTGCCGCCTCGGCGCCGGCGAGGCGATCGATCGGCTGATCGCCACCGGGCCGCCTCTCGGCCTCTTCGCCGGCGCCGCCTACACGGCGCGGACCCTGGATCTGGCCCCCGGCGACCTCGTCCTCTGTTTCTCGGACGGCGCGACCGAGGGACGGAGCGCCGCCGACGAGGAGTTCGGCGAAGAGCGCCTCATCGGAATCGTCAGGGAAAGCCGCGGCGAGAAGCCCGAGGAGATCGTGCGGCGGGCCACGACCGCTGTCGAGCAGCATTCCGCCGCGTCGCCGCGCCAGGACGACACCACCCTGGTGGTGCTGAAAAGGAGGGTCTCGTGAGCGAGCAACCGCAGACTTTCACTCCCCTGACTCCCGAGGGGGACAGCCTTCCGATGGCCCTTCTCGCCGGCCTTCTGGCCGCCGCGGCGGGGGCCGCGGCATGGGCGCTCGTGACCGTCCTCACCGGATTGAAGATCGGCTGGATGGCGGTCGGCATCGGGTTCCTGGTCGGCTTCGCCGTGCGCCGGTTCGGGAAGGGTTCCGCCCCGTCGTTTCAGGTCCTCGGCGCCGTTCTGTCTCTCGTCGGCTGCGTCGCCGGGAACCTGCTGGTGGTGTGCGTCTTTGTCAGCCGGGATCAGGACCTGTCGCTGATGACCATTCTGGCCGGCCTGACCCCCGCTGTCGCGGTCAGCTGGATCGTGGAGACGTTCAGCCCGATGGACGTGCTGTTCTACGGCTTCGCGGTCTATGAGGGGTACAAGTTCGCGCGCCTGCCGGCCGCTCCGCCCCCCATCGCCGCCGCGTGATGTTCCCGGACGCTCAGCGGACCCAGTAGCCTGCGATCCAGATCCGGGCCCCCCGGTCGCGGATGTAGTGACCGGGTACCCAGACAGGCCGATAGCATCCCATGTCGCAATAGACGGACGGGGGCCCGAAGTAGTAGACCGGAGGCGGGGTGTACAGCCCGACGCCAAACGCCGGGCGGCCGAGGCTGAAATAGAGGCTGGCGTCGTAGGCCAGGCGCGGTCGGTAGTACACGGGCCGCGAGTGATATCCGCCCCGGACGATCCGCTGTCCCCTGGAGTGGCCACGGTGACCGGCCAAGGCCGGCGTGGCGAGCCCAATCCCGATGATCAGGACCCAAAGCGGCAGGAGTTTCCTCATGTTCGCCTCCTCCTGCAGGGGATAATGCAAGTCCGATGCCCACCTTGAGTAGCCTCGACGCCGTGAGGCGGTCGGTGGTCGCCTGCGAGCTCTGCCCGCGACTGCGCGACTACTGCCGACGCGTGGCCCGGGACAGGAAGCGCGAATTCCGCTCCTGGACCTACTGGGGACGGCCGGTCCCCGGCTTCGGGGACCGGGCGGCGCGGCTCCTCGTCGTCGGACTGGCCCCCGCGGCGCATGGCGGCAACCGCACCGGTCGCGTCTTCACCGGCGACTCGAGCGGCGACTGGCTCTACGAGGCCCTGCACCGTTTCGGGTTCGCCAGCCGGCCTGAATCGTTGTCGCGACACGATGGATTGCGGCTCCTCGACTGCTACGTCAGCGCCGCCGCGCGCTGCGCCCCTCCCGGCAACAAGCCGACGCCCCAGGAGCTGCGGAACTGCAGTCCGTACCTCGAGGCCGAGATTCGCCTGTTGCAGGAGGTCCGGGTGGTCGTCACGCTCGGCCGGGTCGCCTTCGACGGATACCTTGGTGCGTCCGGGTGGCGGGACCGGCTGCGGGCGCCCGAGCGGCCGCGCTTCGCCCACGGCGCCGAGACGCGACTCCCGGACGGAACGATCCTCCTCGCGTCCTTCCATCCCAGCCGCCGGAACACCCAGACCGGGCTCCTGACGCGGCCGATGTGGCATGCCGTCTTCGGCAGGGCACGTGCGCTCGTTCCGGGGCCTCCCGGCCCCCGCGGGCGGGACGCGCATCCCGCTTCGGGCTAGAATGGATCGGCCGCACACGGCCATTCACATGGAGAGGACCGATGGCACCCGAACGAATCGACGTCAAGCAGGCCAGGGAGGCGCTCCGGAACGAGAAGGACGCCGTCTACCTCGACGTGCGCACCGAGGAGGAGTTCGCCGAGGGGCACCCGGAGGGGGCGATCAACGTCCCCGTAGGGGCCCCCAATCCGCTCCTGCAACGCTTCGAGGCGAATCCCGATTTCCTGGACGTGGTGCGCGCCGCGGTGCCGGAGCACACGCTCATCCTGATCGGCTGCCGGTCCGGCCCCCGCGCCGAGATGGCGGCGAACCTCCTGACCCAGAGCGGCTATCCCAAGGTCAGATGGATCCTCGGCGGCTTCCACGGCATGGCCGACGCGTTCGGCATCATGGTGGCCCCCGGCTGGCGCGAGCTCGGCTACCCCGAGAGCCGCGAGGCGGGCGAGGGCGTCGGCTACGGATCGCTCCGGCGAAAGGCCGGGAAAACCTAGGAGTGTGTCCGGGTATGGGGCCTCTGAGCCGGCCCGGGTATTCGGCCTAAGGGAAGACCGGCCGGCCGAGGAGGCCGGAGAAGTTGGGACGGAACCGGGCCGTGTCGTAGTGCGCGGCCACGTCGACGGTGCGCGCGCCCAGGGCCGGGTCGGGCAGATCGGTGTGGGAGTAGAGGCCGTCCTTGAGGCAGATCATCCGGCCGCTCATCCCCCGCGCGATGAGGTCGACGGACAACGTGCCGAAGGTGTTCGCGACGATCTTGTCGATGGCGTCGGGGCTGCCGCTTCGCAGGTCGTAGGTCAGCTCCTGGTGACGGGTCGGGAGCCCCGTCCGCCGTGTGATCGCGTCGGCCAGGGCCTCGCCGACGTTGGCTTTCTTGCGGTGGCCGTACGCGTCCGGCGGACCGAGCTCGTCGAGCCGCCCCCCCTGCCAGATCGCCCCTTCCGAAATCAGCACCAGTGCGTAGTGGTTCTCGTTCTGCTCGTAGTCCCTCTGCACCAGGCGGCAGAGGGCCTCGAGGTCGAACGCGTGCTCCGGGATGGCGCAGCGGAGATCGGAGATCGCCATGGCGGTCCCGAGGGCCGTGAAGCCGGCGTTCCGGCCGAAGATGCGGAACACGCCGATCGTCTCGTTCGATCCGAGGTGGGTCCGCTGGCGGTTGATGAACTGGTCCGCGCGCGTCAGCGCGGTCTTGTAGCCGATGGCGTATTCCGTCCCGCGTACGTCGTTGTCCATCGTCTTCGGGATTCCGACGACCGGAAAGCCGCGCGCGCCCAGCGTGTGGGCGTACCCCAGGGTGTCGTCCCCGCCGATCGCGACCAGCCACTCGATACCGGCGCGCCGGAGATTCCCGATCACCTCGTCGGTGACGTCGAAGAGATCGTCCCGGCCCTCGACCCTCGGAAGTCCGGCGCGCCGGGCGGCGAGGCCCGGGGGGAGGTCCTTCAGGCCCATCCGGTCGGGGCGGGTGCGCGACGTGTGGAGAAAGGTCCCGCCGAAGCGATCGACCGTCCGGACCTTTTCGTCGGTCAGGGGCAGGACGGAGCCGGACGCGGCGTCGCCCATCTGCACCGCCCCCATCCAGCCGCGCAGGATGCCGGTCACGTCGGCGTCGTCGCCACCGTGGCGGATCCACCCCCGGTCCTTCGCGGCCCGGTAGATCGACTTGATGGCGGCGTTGAGGCCCGGAACATCCCCCCCGCCGGTCAGGACCCCGACATGCATGCGGCGCGCCTCCTCCTCGTGGAATCGGATCGGCCCGGGCCGATCGGTTCAATCCACCAGAAGCGGGGCGGGCGGCGGCGTGCGGACCTCCGCCGGCCGGACGAGCCGGGCGGCGGAGGCGCCTCGGCCCGCGACCCCCAGTTTCTGATACAGCGTCCCGAACTTGGCCTGCAGCGTCTCCCGCAGCGCCGCCCGCACCGTCTCGGGCAGGCCCCAGGTCTCGGCCTTGAACGGTCCCCAGGCGTTCTTGCGTGTCTTGTAGCGAAACTGCTCGTCGGTCATCCCCGCCTTCCGTTCCGCCGCGCAGTGGGCTTCGACCCAGGCGTACATCTCCCCCTTCAGGTCCCGGGGGAACTCCGGATGATCGAGCGCGATGTTCTGGAACTCCGTCGCCAGGTGCACCTCCGCCGCACCATGCTTCGGGAACTCCCCGAACGCCTCCGCGGGGAGGGTGCTGGCGCCGTGCTGGACCGCCCCCGCCATTCCGTACTCGCGCCGGGCGATGTCGGACAGGGCGCGCAGGCAGGCGAAATCGATCGCCACCTTCGCGACCGATCCGTCCGGGAGCGGCACGCCGCCGTGCGTCGTGCCGGTCTGGATCGAGACCTTGCTGATTCCGGGGAGCGTCCCGTCGCGCCGCGACAGCTCGGTCCCGAGACCATCCATGAAGGCCCGAAGCTCCTCGGGCGTCGAGTTCTTTCCGCCGACCTCTCCAATCTCCCCACCCACCGAGACGACGACCCCGGGCGGCTGCCGCTTTCGCACCCAGGCGGTCAGCTCGGCCTGGGTCTCGTAGTTGTCGCGCTGCTGCTCCGGGATCGGGCCGCGATCGAGCGCCACGACCGTCGAGGCATCGATGTCGATGTTGTAGAACCCCGCGGCGATCGCGTCCGCGATCAGGTCGCGCAGGGCGCCGACCTCGTCCTCGCGCGCGGCCCCGCCGGCCTGGAACCTCTTCGCGTTGACCTGGAAATGGTCCCCCTGGATGAACAGGGGGCCCCGAAACCCTTCGCGCAGGGCGGCCGCCAGGATCACCGTGGCGTATTCCTGGGGCGTCTGGGCGGCGTAGCGCATCTCGGAGCGGGCCAGCTCGAACACCACGGGGCCGGCCTCCAGGTCGAGCAGCGAACGCAAGGCCGCCCGTGCCATGTCGTACGCCATGCCGCGCAGGTTCAGGGCCGGCGTCGTGAAACCGTCCGTCTCGCCGCGGCCCATCGCCTCGTACAGCGTCTGGATCGAGGCCGGCAGGATCCCCTGGATCCGCGCCAGCTCCCGGATGAGCCAGCGGGCCGCGGCCGACTCGGCCTCGCTCCCGAACACGGCCGCGCGCACCAGCCGATCGGTCGCCTCCCCCCTCAGATCCGCAGGCCGGAGGAGCTCGACGTCCCCGTCCCCGGAGACCGTGAAAGTCGGCCGGAACGCCTGGAGCAAGCCACCCGCGCCGGCACCATTCATCCTGGGATCATCTCCGCCAGCCGCGCCGCCAGGTCCACCACGCGGTGCGAGTAGCCCCACTCGTTGTCGTACCACGCCAGCACACGCATCTCCCTGGGGCCGATCCGGGAGGTCGACAGGGCGTCGAAGATCGAGCTGTGGGGGTTGCCGATGATGTCCGAGGAGACGATCGGCTCCTCGCAGTATTCGAGGACGCGCCCGAGCGCACCTCGCGCCGCCTCGCGGACGGCGCCGTTCACCTCGTCGGCCGTCGCCTCGCGTCCGAGCCTGACAATGAGATCGACGACCGACCCGTCCGGCACGGGGACCCGGATCGCCAGCCCGTCCAGCTTCCCCTTCAGCTGGGGGAGCACCTTCCCCACCGCGCGCGCCGCCCCCGTGGAAGTCGGGATCAGGTTGCGGGCCGCGGCGCGCGCCCGGCGGAAGTCCTTGTGCGCCACGTCGGCGAGTCGCTGATCGTTGGTGTAGGCGTGCACCGTGGTCATGAACCCGTGCTCGATGCCGAACCGTTCGTCCAGGACCTTGGCCACGGGCGCCAGGCAATTGGTCGTGCAGGAGGCGTTGGAGACGATGTGGTGCGCGGGAGTCAGGACGTGGTCGTTCACTCCCAGCACGACGATGGCGTCCACGTCGTCCTTGGGCGGCACGGTCAGGATGACCTTCTTGGCGCCGGCCTTGAGGTGCAGATCGAGACGGGCCCGCTCCCGCAGAACACCGGTCGCCTCGATCACGATGTCCGCGCCGGCGGCCCCCCAGGGCACGCGGGCTGGATCCCGCTCGGCCGTCAGCGGGATGCGACGCCCCGCGACGATCAGGGCGTCCTTCTCGAAGGCGATCGGCTTCTCGAACGTCCCCATCACCGTGTCGTAGTGCAGCAGGTAGGCGAGGGCCTTGGGCGCGAACAGGTCGTTGATCGCCACGATCTGCATGTCCTGACGATCGTCGACGATCCGGAAGATCGTGCGGCCGATCCGGCCGAAGCCGTTGATGCCGATCCGGATCGTCATGAGCGCTTCCCCGCGTCGATCTCCCGCAGGCGGCGGACCAGGTCGAGGACCCGGTGCGAGTAGCCCCAGCCGTTGTTGAACCAGGCGATCACCTTGACGAGGTGGTCCCCCAGGACCATCGTGGCCAGCGAGTCGAAGATCGAGGAATGCGGGCTCCCCTGCACGTCGCTCGACACGATCGGGTCCTCGCTGAACTCCACGATCCCCTTGTAGGAACCGGCCGCGGCGGTCCGCACCGCCTCGTTGACCCCTTCGCGCGTGACCGCGCGCCCCGTCCAGAGCGTCATGTCCACCAGCGATCCGTCCGGCAGAGGGACGCGCAGGGCGGACGCGTGGAGCCGCCCGGCCAGCTGCGGCAGGACCTCTTCGAGAACGGCGGCGGCGTTGGTCTCGGACGGCACGATGTTCTCCGCGGCGGCGCGCGACAGCCGCAGGTCCTCCGCCGGGACGTCCGCCAGGCGCTGGGTGCTGGTGTAGGCGTGCACCACGGTCAGGTGGGCCCGGTCGACCCCCCAGGCGTCGTGCAGCATCAGCAAGAGGGGCGCGGCGCAGTGCGCCGTGCAGGAGGCGTTGCTCACGATGCGGTGCTCCGGGCGGAGACGGTCGTGGTTGACGCCATAGACAACCGAGATGTCGGGCCGCTCGTGCGGCGGCACGCACAGGATCACGCGGCGGGCGCCGGCCGCAAGGTGGGCCTCGATCTCGGCGCGCGAGCGGTCGCGCCCGGTCGCCTCGACGACGTAGTCCACGCCCAGGTCCCCCCAGCGCGCGGACCCGGCGTCCTTCCCCGAGAGCATCGGGATCTCCCTCCCCCGGGTGTACAGGCGGCCGTTCTTCCAGGTGACCAGGTCCGGGAAGCGTCCCAGGATCGTGTCGTACCTCAGGAGATAGACGAGGGCCTCGGGGTCGGCGATGTCGGACACGGCGCCGATCCGGATGTCGTCGCTCATGTATAGAAGGCGGAACAGGTTGCGGCCGATGCGGCCGAATCCCGACAGTCCGAGGGTGACAGGCATCTCTCCGGTCAGCCCTGGAGGTGAATGGCCAGGGCCTCGCGCCAGGCGGCGCGGGCGGGGACCGTTTCGAGGTCGACGACCGGGGAGCCGGAGGCGGCGATCGTCAGGCGCTGTCCGCCGACGCGGCCGATCGATTGGACCGGCACTCCGGCCGCGGCGGCCGCATGCTCCAGGCGGGCCCGGCAATCGGGGGGTGTCGTGACGACGATGCGGGTGGGGGCCTCGCCGAACAGGATCTCGTCCAGGCGGCCCTTCCCCTCCAGCGAGATCGTGGCCCCCACGGCCCCGTTCGGTCCGGTGATGCACGATTCGAGCAGCGCCACGGCCAGACCGCCTTCCGAACAGTCGTGGGCGGAGGCCACCAGCCCCGCGTCACGCGCCGTCCGAACGAGATCGTGCAGGGCCCTCTCCTTCCCGAGGTCGACCGGATGCGGACGGCCCGCCTCGATGCCGTGCAGGAGCGCCAGGTATTCGCTTCCGCCCAGGGTCCCTTCCGCTCCGCCGAGGAGCAGGACGAGGTCCCCCTCCTTCTTGAACCACTGGGTGATCGCCCCCTTCACGTCGACCAGGAAGCCGACCATGGCGATCGTCGGAGTCGGATGGATCCCTTTCCCCTCGGTCTCGTTGTAGAACGACACGTTCCCCCCGACGATCGGCGCGTCGAAGGCCCGGCAGGCGTCGGCGATGCCGTCGATCGCCTGCTCGAACTGCCACATCACCTCCGGCCGCTCCGGATTGCCGAAGTTCAGGCAATCGGTCGTACCGATGGGGACCGCGCCGGCGCAGGCCAGGTTGCGCGCCGCCTCCGCCACCGCCAGCCGCGCCCCCGCGGCCGGGTCGAGGTGGCAGTAGCGCGCGTTGCAGTCGACCGTCAGGGCCAGGGCGTACCTCGTCCCCTTCAGCCGGATGACCGCGGCGTCCGATCCCGGCCGCACCACCGTGTTGCTGCGGACCATGTGGTCGTACTCCGAGTACACCTCCTCGCGGCTGCACAGGTTCAGCGAGGTGGACAGGGTCTGGAGCGCCTGCGTGCCTTCGGACAGGTCCTTGATCGAGCCGAGAGCCAGATCCGCCAGCCCGTCCTGCCAGGCCGGGCGGGCGCTCGGCCGCCGGTAGCGGGGCGCGTCCTCGACCAGGGCGTCCGCCGGCACGTCGGCCACCGTCCGTCCCTTGAAGTGGATCCGCACCCGCCCGGTCTCCGTGACCCGGCCGACGACCGAGGCGTCCAGGTCCCACTTGTGGAACACCTCGCGCACCTTCGCTTCAGTCTGGCCCGTGGCCACCAGGAGCATCCTCTCCTGCGACTCCGACAGCATGATCTCGTACGGCGTCATCCCCTCCTCGCGCAGGGGGACCTTGTCGAGGTCGATCTCCATGCCGGTGCCCGCGCGCGCCGCCATCTCCACGGTCGAGCAGGTCAGCCCGGCCGCTCCCATGTCCTGGATGCCGACGACCAGGCCCGGCGCCTTCATCACCTCGAGGCAGGCCTCGAGCAGGAGCTTTTCTGTGAACGGGTCCCCCACCTGCACGGTGGGGCGCTTCGACTCGGAGGTCGTGTCGAACTCGGACGAGGCCAGAAGCGACGCGCCGTGAATCCCGTCGCGCCCCGTCTTCGAGCCGACGTAGATCACCGGGTTGCCCGGCCCCGACGCGATCCCCCTGTGGATCTTGTCGCGCCTGATGATCCCCAGGCTGAAGACGTTCACCAGGATGTTGCCGTTGTACGACGGATGGAAGTAGATCTCCCCTCCGACCGTCGGCACGCCGATGCTGTTGCCGTATCCGGCGATGCCGGAGACCACCCCCGAGACCAGGTAGCGCGTGCGCGGGTGGTCGAGGGCGCCGAAGCGCAGCGAGTTGAGCGATGCGATCGGCCGCGCCCCCATGGTGAAGATGTCGCGCAGGATGCCCCCCACGCCGGTCGCCGCCCCCTGGTACGGCTCGACGTACGACGGGTGGTTGTGGCTCTCCATCTTGAAGACGGCGGCGATCCCCTCGCCGATCTCCACGATCCCGGCGTTCTCGCCCGGACCCTGGATCAGGCGGGGCCCTTCGGTCGGAAGCCGCTTCAGATGGACCCGGCTGCTCTTGTACGAGCAGTGCTCCGACCACATGACCGAGAAGATGCCGAGCTCGGTGTAGGACGGCGTGCGGCCCAGCGCTCCGGACGCCCGGTCGTATTCCTCGGGCGTCATGCCGTGCGCCACGGCGAGATCGCGCGTGACCCGGGGCTCCTCGTTCATCCCTTGGTCATCCCTTCCGATTCCCGAACAGGCTCGCGTCGCGCTCGGCGCGCGCCTTCTTCTCGACCTTGTCGATGCAGCAGTTCTTGAACTTCTCGCCGCTCTCGCAGGGGCAGGGATCGTTCCTCCCCACGCCCGAGTAGTCGACCCGGGGCCCCCCCGCCAGGATCTTCTTCAGCTTCTTCAGCACTCACGCCTCCTCGATCGGGTGATCGAGCCCGGCCGAACGCTCGGACACACTCCTAGATCCGCTGCCGGCGCGCCTGCTCCCAGGCGGCCACGATCGAATCGAAAATCCGGCGCCCCTGGGCGTTCCCCAGGACCTCTTCGGCGCAGCGGTCGGGATGCGGCATCAACCCGAGGACGTTGCCGCGCGCGTTGCAGATGCCGGCGATGCCGCGCAGCGACCCGTTCGGGTTCGACGCGGCGGACACTTCACCGCTGGCGTCGCAGTAGCGGAACACCACCTGCCGTTTCTCCTCGAGCTCCTTCAGGGCCTCTTCCGGCGCGTAGTAGCACCCTTCGCCGTGGCCGATGGGGATCCTCAGGACGGTCCCCTGTCGGATGCGCGCCGTGTAGGGCGTGTCCTGGCGTTCCGTCCGGAGGAAAACGTCCCGGCAGATGTACTTCAGCCCGGCGTTCCGCATCAGCGCCCCCGGGAGCAGGCCGGCCTCGGTCAGGACCTGGAAGCCGTTGCAGATGCCGAAGACCAGGCCGCCCCGCGCCGCGAACGCCTCGATCGGCTTCATGATCGGCGAGAAGCGGGCGATCGCCCCGGTGCGCAGGTAGTCGCCGTGCGCGAACCCGCCGGGCAGGACCACGCAGTCGATGCCGCTGAAGGCGGCGTCCTTGTGCCACAGGAACGCCGCCTCGTGGCCCAGGACGTGCTTGGCCACGTGATAGACATCGTGGTCGCAATTGGAGCCGGGGAAGACGACGATCCCGAACTTCACCGGTTCCCCTCGCTACTCCTCATAGATCTCGAAGCGATAGTCCTCGATGACCGTGTTCGCGAGGAGCTTCTCGCACATCGACTTGAGGCGTTGTTCGGCTTCGCGGCGGGGCAGGCCGCCCAGGGTGACCTCCATGCACTTCCCGACGCGGACGTCGGTCACTTCGCGATAGCCGAGCTGATGGAGCGACGAGCAGACCGTCTTGCCCTGGGGATCCAGCACTCCCCGCTTGAGGGTGACGTAGACGCGCGCTTTCAAGAATGGGCCTCCGGAGCGCCGAAGCAAGCGAAAGGATAGCACAGGGGGCGGGTCGCTGCCATGAACGGCGGAGGGGGCGTGCGCTGCGAGGGGCCGCCGTCCGGACTGTGACTGCGGTCACCGAGAAATTTTGCGTGCTGGCACGATTTTCCCTTGACGAAAGGCGAAATACGGGGAGACTTAGGGAGCCGTATTGCTGAGTCCACATTCAATAGTCCATGCCCAGGGCGTTTCTTGCCCTGGCCTATTCACGTTCAGAGGGAGGGCCGCAGATGAAGAGATTCGTCCGTGTAGGGACCGCCCTGTTGTTCCTGGTCGCCGCGATGCTGGGGCAGACGCCCCAGGCCGTCGGGTCCGCCAGCGAAGGGCTGGTCGACGCTTCCGGGCTGGCCGTGGGTCCCAACGTGCTCGTGGACCAGGTCAAGCCCCTGCTTTACGCGTCCAAGGGAGAGGTCGAAGTCGTTATTGGCCTTGTGGATGCGCCGCTGTCGGTGAAGCACGGCCGCAACTTCAAGAAGGTCGGAGGCGCGCTGAGCCCGTCCGAGCAGAGAGCGTACCTGCGTGAACTGAAAGGGAAGCAGGATGCGCTGATGGGACGGATCCGCGCCCTCGGCGGCCGCGAGCTGGGGCGCGTCAGCAAGGCGGATAACGCCATCGCCGTCGCGGTCGACGCATCGAGGCTTCGGGCCATCGCGGAGCTGCCCGGCATCCGGTCGATCCGCCCCCTTCTGAACTTCCAGCTCGATCTCAGCGAGACGGTGCCGTACATCGGCGCGGCGGCGGTCCAGGCCGCGGGGGTCGACGGAACGGGCGTCCGGGTCGCGGTCCTGGATTCGGGGATCGACTACACGCACGCCTTCTTCGGCGGCCCCGGGACGGCGGCGGCCTACACCGATGCCTACGGCACGACGACCTCCGATCCGCGCAACACCACGACGGACGGTCTGTTCCCGACGGCGAAGGTCATCGGCGGGACCGACTTCGTGGGCGAAGTGTGGCCCACGCCGGACCCCGCTCGCTGCGGCCTGAACCCCGACGGCACGCCCAGGGCCTGCCTCGTCGGCGACCCCGACCCGATCGACTGCGGGCCAGCGGCCATCCCCGCCCCCTGCGCCGGCAGCCACGGCAGCCACGTCGCCGACATCATCGGCGGCAACAATGGTGGATCCCACAAGGGGGTTGCTCCGGGGGCCAGCCTGTACGCCGTGAAGGTCTGCAGCAGCGTGTCGACCTCCTGCAGCGGTCTTGCCATGCTCATGGGGATGGATTTTGCCCTCGATCCTGATGGCGATGGCGATATGTCCGACGCCGTGGACGTGCTGAACATGTCGATCGGCTCCCCCTACGGACAGGCGGAGGACGACACGTCCGAGGCGGCGGCCAACGTGGTGCGCGCCGGAGTCGTGGTGGCCTGCTCGGCGGGCAACAGCGCCGACCGGCCGTACATCACCGGCTCCCCGGGGTCGGCCCCCGAGGTGATCGGCACGGCGCAGACCCAGGTCCCGAGCGCCACCGTCTTCCCGCTGGTGATCAATTCGCCGGCGAACATCGCCGGGACCTATCCGAACACCGCGACCGTGGACTGGGCCCCGATTGGCGCCGGCTTCACGAGCGTGCCCGTGGCCTTCGTCGGCCGTGGCTGCCCCGTCGGGTCGCCGGCCCCCGTGCCCGTTGGCGGAGATCCCTATCTCGCCGATCCGGCCGGCAAGGTCGCGCTGATCGATCGCGGGGCGTGCAACATCAGCCTCAAGGTCGACCGGGCCGCGAAAGCGGGTGCCGTCGGCGTGCTGATCGGCCTCGTCGCGGCGGGAGACGCGGTCTCCTTCTCCTTCGGCGGAGGGGACACGTTCGTGCCGACGCTGGTGATCACGCAGGCCACGTCCAACCTGATCAAGGCGAACATCACCGCGCCGGTCGTCGTCACCGTGTCACCCGCGAACACCTTTTCGCTCGCGGGGAGCATGGTGAGCTCCTCGTCGCGCGGTCCCAACGTCAGCCAGCAGGCGATCAAGCCGGACATCGGGGCGCCCGGCGCCTCCGTCTCGTGCGAGGCCGGCTCGGGAACGGGCGCATCGGTCTTCGGCGGGACCTCCGGGGCTTCTCCGATGGTTGCGGGATCGGCGGCCCTCCTGCTCCAGAAGTACCCGACGCGCACCCCGCTCGAGATCAAGTCGGTGCTGATGAACACCGCCGAGCGGAACGTCCTGATCAACCCGGCCACCCAGCCCGGCGTCCTGGCGCCGATCACCCGGATCGGCGGCGGCGAGGTGCGCGTGAACCGGGCGGCCGACAGCACGACGGCGGCCTGGGACGACGGCGGAACCGGCGGCAGCCTGTCGTTCGGCTACCTGCAGGCCAGCTCGTCCAAGGATCTCAACAAGACGGTGCGGGTGCGCAATTACGCTGGCACCGCGCGCACGTACTCGATCACGCCCTCGTTCCGTTACGCGGACGACGCGGCGGGCGGTGCGGTGACCCTGAGCGCCCCTGCGAGCATCGTCGTGCCGGGGAACGGCAGCGCCACCTTCAAGGTGAAGCTGAGCGTCGATCCCACCAAGCTGCCCGTCTGGACGCTCAACGGCGGCAGCCGGGGCGGCGACGGCTTCAGGCTGCAGGGGGTCGAGTTCGACGGCTACATCGACATCGCCGATGCGACCGACGGCGCCCACCTGGCCTGGCACATCCTGCCGCACCGCTCGGCGGGCGTGACGCCCGCGGCCCACGATGTCACGCTCGTCGGCGGCACGGGGACCCTCGGGCTGAGCAACGCAACGGGCGTCGTCGACGGGCGCCTCGACGTCTTCTCATTGCTGGGGACGAGCGGCAAGATTCCCAATCCGTTCCTGCCCAATCCCGGGGAGAACTTCGAGATCGTCGATCTGAGAGCGGTCGGGGCGCGTCTCGTCGGGATCGGCGGGGGGGCTTTCGGCGTGCAGTTCGCGATCAACACCTTCGGAACGCGGGCGCATCCGAACTACCCGGCCGAGTTCGACGTGTACATCGACAACAACCGTGACGGGAACCCGGACTTCGTCGTGTTCAACCGCGAGAACGGCACCTTCGCCTCCTCCGGGCAGAACGTCACGGCCGTGTTCAACATCGCCACGGGGGCCACGTCGATCTTCTTCTTCACCGACGCCGACCTCGACTCGGGGAACGCCATCCTGACGGCGCCTCTCGCGAACCTCGGGCTCACCCCGGGAACGCAGTTCGACGCCTCGTTCTACGCCTTCGACAACTACTTCACGGGCGCCCTGACCGACGCCATCGAGGGCAAGACGCTGACGCTCGGAACCCCGCGCTTCGTCGGATCGGGCGTTCCCGCGGCCGGCGTTCCGGCCGGCGGCAGCAGCACGCTCACCATCGACGCCATTCCCGGCGGCGATGTGGCGTCGCCGTCGCAGACCGGACTGTTGCTGATGCTGCGGGACTCGAAGTCCGAGCGCGAAGCAGCCATCATCATGGTGCACTGAAGGCGGGGCGGGAGCGGCACCGGGGCCGTCGGGCCCCGGGCCGCCCCCGCAACGCCCTGGTTGTGATCAGGTTCTTGTCTGAATGAGGCCGGCGGCCTCCGTCACGGACACTCGGTGACGAAGGCCGCCGGCCTGATTTTCAGTAGCCGGCCGGGCTGAACGACGCCCCGGCTCCCCCGCAGACTCCACCCACGCAGGTTTCGCCCGCGGCGCACCGGCTGCGGCACATGCCGTCCACGCACTCCTCGCAGGCGTCCGGGCTGCACAGGCTGTGACAGGCGCCCCCCGCGCAGCGCTGGCAAGCGCCGCAGGTGTCCCGGCAGCCCTGCGGCGTGCAGGTCTGGCACACCGGATCGCAGAACGGCTTGCACACTCCCGACTGGCAGCTCAGACACTGGTCGCGATCGCAGGAGTCCAAGCACAGCCCGCCGAGACAGGTCTCGCAGGCGGCGCAGGAGCTGACGCAGGTGCCGCCTGGCCCGCAGACGAGACACTGGGTCTCGTCGCAGGTCCCCTGGCAGACGCCGCCCACGCAGGTCTGGCATGGGGCCGCGTCGCAAGGAGCGCATGTTCCGTTGAGACACGCCTGGCAGGAACCGCAGCGTGTCTGGCAGGTCCCGTTGACGCAGTCCTCGCAGGCGCCGCACCGGCTCCGGCACGCGCCCCCCACGCAGCTCTCGCACAGGGCGGCGTTGCAACCGAGGGCGCCGTCATCGGAGATGCCGTTGCAGTCGTCGTCCGCCCCATTGCACGTCTCGGGCGGCTCGACCGCCGCGGCGCTGTGCACCCGGTAGAAGACGGTCCCCGGGGGCGCAAGGTCGAACCACGTGCGCTCGTCGGTGACCCCCAGCGAGCCGCCGGCATCGCAGACCGCCTTCGGATCGGCCGACCTGAAGATCTCGAAGGTCGGCAGTCCCCCGGTCCACTCGAGCGTCACGTCGGAAGGACCGGGGCCGTGCCTCAGGCTGAGGTCGATCTCCGTCGAGGTCGTCTGGGGTAGGACCGGCAGGGGCATCCAGGCGAGCAGCGCGATGGCCATCCCCGCCCCTCGCTTCGTCGCTCGCATTTCCCCCCCGGCCTCCTGATCTGTGCGGATGCGGGGGGAATATACGCAGATCCGGGCGGCGTGCTACAGCGATGTTCGGAGCGGAATCGACGGAAGGAGGCGCGCGTCGACCTCCGCGCGCCCCCTCCGCAGAACGGCTCAGCGCCCCTTCTTCGAACCTTCGGTCTTCTGGCAGACCGCCTCGATGTTGTTGCCGTCGGGGTCCAGGACGAACGCCGCGTAGTAGCTCGGCCCGTAGCTCTCGCGGATCCCGGGACGCCCGTTGTCCCGCCCCCCCGCGTCCAGCGCCGCCTTGTGGAAGGCGTCGACCCCCGCCCGATCGGCGGAGGCGAACGCCAGGTGCAGCGCGGGCTCGTGCGGCTGGCCCTGCGCGATCCAGAGCGCCGATTTGTCCTCCGCCCCGAACCCCGCGCCCCCGTCGGACTCGTCGATCACCTTGTACCCCAGGGGGGCGAGGGCCCGCTGGAAGAACCTGCGGCTTCTGGCACCGTCCTTCACCTTCAGCGAAACGTGGTCGTACATCTCGGCTCCTCCTCTCGAATCCGGTATGCTGTAAGGCTTATACGCCAGCGGGGAGGCGCGGATCTTGGCGAAAATTGCGGTCGATCTGGAGAAGGCGCTGGCTCGACGGATGCTCGAGGGGTGTCCCGGCCGCACCACGACACGGTGGCTCGCCCAGGGAGAGGGCTGGGGGGTGGGGGACGTGATCTGCACGTTCGGCCCCCCTGATCGACCGTTCGAGGAGCGGCGCGCGAGTGTCGCCATCGCCCTGGTGACCGCCGGCACGTTCCAGTACCGCTCGGCGGGGGGTCGCGAGCTGATGACCCCCGGATCGCTCATGCTGGGGAACGCCGGTCAGTCCTTCGAGTGCGCTCACGAGCACGGCCCGGGGGACCGCTGCCTGTCGTTCCACTACGACCCGGACTACTTCGAGAGTCTCGCGATGGATGCCGCCGGCGGGTCCCTTGCGCCGCGGGCCTGCGGCGTGCGGCCGGGGTTCCGCGCCCTGCGGCTGCCCCCCCTGCGCCCGATGTCGCCGCTCGTGGCGCGGGCCCAGGCCGGCCTGACCGGAATGGTGAACGTCTCGTGGGAGGAGCTGAGTGTCGAGATGGCCGCGCGGACGGTGCAGCTCGCCGCCGGCTTCACTCCCTCGACGCGCGACGTCTCCCCCGCGGCGACAGCGCGGGTGACCCGGGCCGTGCGCCGGATCGAGCGCGATCCCGGCGACGGCCTGTCGCTCGCGGCGCTGGCGCGTGAGGCGCGCCTGAGCCCGTACCACTTCCTGCGCACCTTCCAGCGGCTGACCGGCGTGACGCCTCACCGCTATGTCCTGCGCATGCGCCTGCGGGAGGCCGCGACGCGGCTGGCGGCCGAGCCCGTGCGAGTCGTCGACGCCGCCTTCGATTCCGGCTTCGGCGATGTCTCGAACTTCAATCACGCCTTCCGCGCCGAATTCGGCGCCAGCCCGCGCGGATTCCGTCGGACCTCCCGGATGTCGCGGAGTGTGTAGAACCGCGATCACCTGCCACACCGGCTCCGGCCCCTCGACGCCGCGCGGCCGGCGTCAGGACCTGAACGCGCCATCCTTGAGCATCTCGCGCACGGCGTGGTGGGCGGGCAGGCCGTTGACGCCGCCGCCCGCGTGGGTGGCCGACGACGCCTGGTACAGACCGCGGATCGGAGTGCGATAGTCGGCGTAGCCGACGGCGGGGCGCAGGTGGAAGAGCTGATCGACGGTCAGCTCGCCGTGGAAAATGTTGCCGCCGAGGATGTGGTACTCGTGCTCCATGTCGTACGGGCCGATGATCTGCCGGTGCAGGATCGATCCCTTGAAGTTCGGCGCCACCCGGTTGAAGCGGTCGATCAGCCGGTCGGCGTAGGCCTCGAGCTCGGCGCGGTGCGGCTCGCGGCTCCAGGTCTCCGGCACCCACTGGGTGAACATCGACATGATGTGGCGCCCCGGGGGCGCCAGGGTCGTGTCGAATACCGTCGGGATCTCGCAGTCCGAGAACGGCCGCGCCGCCGGCCTGCCGGCGCGCGCGTCCTGGAAGGCGCGCTCGAGATAGTCGATGTCGTCGAGGATGGAGATCGCGCCGCCATGCACGTCCGGATTGAAGCCGGGATTGGCGGTGAACTCCGGAAGCTCCGCCAGCGCCAGATTGATCTTCACGGTCCCCGAGCGCGACCGCCAGTTCTCGATGTCGGAGACAAATTCGGACGGCAGCTCCTTCTTCTCGATCTGTCGAAGAAACGTGATCTGCGGGTGGCAGGTGGTGACCGCGAGCGGGGCCGTGATCTCCTCGCCCCCCTGGATCACCACCCCGGTGACACGGCCCCCCTGGATCAGGACCTTCTCCACGGGAGCGTTGACCCGGACCTCGGCGCCGAACCCCTCCGCGGCGCGCCGGATCGCGTCGGCCACGGCTCCCATCCCCCCTTCCGGCATCCCCCACGAGGCCACCTGCCCCTCGGTCTCCTGGCCGGTCGAGTGGTGCATCAGCACATAGGCGGTGCCGGTGGCGAACGGCCCGGCCCAGGTCCCGATGATGCCGTTGATCGACAGCATCCCCTTGACGACGGGGCTCTCGAACCAGCGGTCGAGCAGGTCGGCGCAGCTCATGGTGAACAGGCGCGTGATGTCGGCGACCGTCCGCTCGTCGATCGCGCCACGCTTCTTGAGGGACCAGGCCAGCTTCGCCACGTCCTTGATGTCCTTGAGCTTGAGCGAGCCGAGATGCGGCGGCGTGTGGTCGAGCATCGGGTGCATGATCGAGGCAATGCGCCCGATCCACTCGTAGTAAGGGCCGATCCGCTCGCCGTCTTTCTTGGAGAACTGGCCGTACGAGGTGTAGGTCGCCGGGTTGGTGCCGCTGTCGATGATCGAGCGGCCGTCGGGGTGCGGCAGGTATCCCATCCCGAGCGGGTTGATCTTGTAGCCGTGCTTCCTCAGCCCGAGATCGTTGACGATGTAGGGCGGCATCAGGCTCATCGTGTACGACAGCGTCGTGACCTTGAACTCGGGGGCCTCGGGCCACGGCTGCGACGTGTCCGCCGCGCCGCCGGTCTTGTGCCTCGCCTCCAGGACGACGACCTTCCTGCCGTACTTGGCGAGGTAGGCCGCGGCGACCAGTCCGTTGTGACCGCCGCCGATGACGACGGCGTCGTATCTGTTGCCAGGCATGCGACTCCCCTTCTCCCGGAAACGAGTGATGCGCGCGCAGATTCTACGTCGGCGGCCTCACCCGCGACCGCAGATTCTCCGGCGCGGCTCTCCAGGTGAAACGCCCCGCGTTGGGTCGCTACGCGCCTCCGGTTGCATCCCCCGGGAGCGGGTTGATGCCCTCGCGCGATGGAAGTCATTTGTCGAAGAAGCAGGTCGTGTGAGACGCTAGGAACCGTTGAACAGGGAGGATTGACCTCATGCAACTCGGCCTGATCGGCCTCGGCCGCATGGGCGGCCACATGGCCAGGCGGCTCATCGACGCCGGCCATGCTGTTGTGGCGTACGACGCCGACCCCGCGCATCTCGAGGAAGCCCGGACGATCGGCGCGGTGGTCGCCGGTTCGCCCGCGGACCTGGTCAAGGCGCTCCCGGCGCCGCGGGCGGTGTGGATCATGCTCCCGCACGGGACGCCCACCGTCCAGACCATCGAAACGCTCACCGGCCTCCTCTCCGCCGGAGATCTCATCATCGACGGCGGCAACTCGCATTATCTGGGCTCCATCGCCGCCGCCGCACAGTGCTCGAGACGCGGGATCGACTTCATCGACGCGGGGGTCAGCGGTGGAGTGTGGGGGCTCGCCGAGGGTTATTGCATCATGGCGGGCGGCCCGCCGGCGGCCGTGTCCCGGCTGGCTCCCGTCCTGACAGCCCTCACCCAGCCCGGAGGGTTCGCGCACGTCGGGCCGGTCGGCGCGGGTCACTTCGTCAAGATGATTCATAACGCGATCGAATACGGCATGCTCCAGGCGCTGGGCGAAGGCTTCGAGTGCCTGGAGCGATCCGAGTTCGGCATCGACCTCCGCAAGGTCGCGGCTCTCTGGCAGCACGGGTCCGTCGTGCGCTCCTGGCTGCTCGAACTCATGGACAAGGCCTTTGCGGAGGATGGAGCCCGGCTGGAGCACATCGCCCCCGTTCTGGAGGACTCGGGAACCGGGCGCTGGACCATCGAGTATGCCGTCGGAAGGGCGATCCCGATTCCCGCGATCACCGACTCGGTCTACGCCCGCTTCTCCAGCCGCGACATCGGCGGGTTCTCCGCCCGGGTGATCGCGGCCCTCAGGAAGCAGTTTGGAGGTCACGCGGTGAAGCGTGCCTGAAGCGTCGCACCGCCCGCTCGAGGTCCAGTGCGCCGGCATCGATTCCGGCACGCCGCCCGAGCCGAGCATCGCGGTGATCTTCGGCGCCGGCGGCGATCTGTCGCGGCGCGAGCTGATTCCATCCCTGTATCAGCTCTTTCGCGAGCACCTGCTGCCCGATCCGTTCGCCGTGATCGGATTCTCCCGAAGAGCCTGGAGCGACGAGGAGTTCAGAACCCGGATGCGGGAGGCCTTCGGTCCCGGCCCGCCGGACCCCGCCGTCTGGGCCGCCTTTGCCCGCCTCCTGCACTTCACGTCTGGAGACTTCGCCGACCCGGCATCCTTCGATCGGCTCGCACAGCGCATCGCCGAGGTCCGGGCCGAACACGGCACGCCCGACAACGTGTTCTTCCACCTCGCCGCGCAGTCCGAGTACTTCGGTCCCATCGTCGAGCAGCTGGCGCAATGCGGCCTGCACCGGGGCGATGGCTGGCGCCGCCTCGTCGTCGAGAAGCCGTTCGGCGCCGATCGGACCTCGGCCCGCGAGCTCGATCGGCGCCTGCGCGCGGTCTTTCCCGAAGAGTCGATCTACCGGATCGATCACTTCCTCGGCAAGGAGACGGTGCAGAACATGCTGGTGTTCCGCTTCGCCAATCCGAGCTTCGAGCCCATCTGGAACCGCAACTACATCGATCACGTGCAGATCACCGTGGCGGAGGAGATCGGCATCGGGACCCGTGCGGCGTTCTATGAGAAGGCCGGGGTCGTGCGGGACATGCTGCAGAACCACCTGCTTCAGCTCCTCTGCATGACGGCGATGGAGCCACCGGTCCACTACGACGGGGCCTCCCTGCGGGACGAGACACTGAAGGTCCTGCGCTCGATGCGGCCGGTGGACCCCGACCGGGACGCCGTTCGCGGACAGTACGGGCCGGGTGCGATTCGTGCCGAGCCGGTGCCGGGCTACCGGCAGGAACAAGGCATCGGGCGGGACTCCCCGACGCCGACCTACGTCGGGGCCCGTGTGTTTCTCGACAACTGGCGCTGGGAGGGAGTCCCCTTTTTTCTCCGCACCGGGAAGCGGATGGAACGGAAGCTGACCGAGATCTGCATCCAGTTCAAGCCCACGCCTCACCTCATGTTCCCGGTCGACCCCGCGCGGCTCCAGGGCAACCTGCTGGTCTTCCGGCTGGCGCCACAGGAGGGCATCATCCAGGTCTTCGCCGCGAAACGGCCCGGGCCCGATCTCACCATGTGCCCGGTCCGGATGAATTTTCTCTACTCCACGGCATTCGAGCTCGAGGATGCGCCGCGGGCCTATGCCTGGCTGCTGCGCGAGGTGATGCAGGGCGATCAGACGCTCTTCGCCCGGGCCGACTGGATCGACCAGGCCTGGGCGATCGTGGATCCCATTCACGAGCGGTGGGAGTCCATGCCGCTCACGAAGGACCTCATTTACCCGTCGGGCTCGTGGGGTCCACCGGCCGCCGATCGGCTGATCGAGGGAAGCGGGCGGGCATGGCGACAGATTTGAGCCGCGATCCCGGACTTCCCTGCAATCCGATCGTGGTGGCGCCGGAGGAGTTCGCCGGGACCGCGGCGGACCATGTTGCCCGGAGTCTCCACGCGGCGGCCCTGGAACGGGAGCGGATCGGCCTCGCCCTGTCGGGCGGGACGGGGCCCCGTCCGGTTTACGAGGCGCTGGCGCGAATCCCCGGGCTGCCCTGGGGCATGGTGGAGATCTATTTCGCGGACGAACGGGCCGTTCCGCCCGATCAGGCTGAAAGCAATTTCCGACTGGTCAAGGAGTCGCTCCTGGATCGTCTCCCTGCGCCCCCCGCCGCGATCCACCGGATGGAAGGGGAGCGACCCGATGTCGCCGGTGCCGCGGCGGACTACGAGCGGCTCCTTCCGCCCCGGCTCGACGTCCTGGTGCTGGGAATCGGGGCGGACGGACACACGGCCTCGCTCTTTCCCCAGGATCCCGCCGTGCGCGAAGACCGGCGAAGAGTGCTGGCGGTGCGGGCGCCGGTGCCTCCGGAGTGGCGCATCACCGTGACGCCCCCGGTCATCGGAGCCGCCCGGACCCGTCTCGTGCTGGCGGCTGGGGAGGGCAAGGCGCGTGCGGTCGCGCGAGCCTGCGCCGGCCCCTGGGGCCTTCTTGCCTGCCCGGCCCAGCTCGCACGGAACGCGACCTGGATCGTGGACGAGCCCGCGGCCTCGCGGCTCCACCTCGGAGATGCGTGAAGCGGACGGTCGCTGAGGGACGGGTCGAGAGCTACTCGGCGCGCAGCGCGATCATCGGGTCCACGCGCGTGGCGCGCCGGGCGGGGACGAACGAGGCCGCGAGCGAAACGGCCGCTATCATCGCGGCCACGGCGGCATAGATGAGCGGGTCGAGCGGGCTGACGCCGAACAGGACGCTCTGGATGCCCTCTCCCGCGGCCCCGGCCAGCCCCAGCGTGATCAGCAGCCCGAGCGCCAGGCCGACCCCTGTCAGGACCGAACCCTGGCGCAGCACCATGCGAAGGATGCGCCGGCTGTCGGCGCCCAGGGCCATGCGAACACCCAGCTCCTGGGTGCGCTGGTTCACCGAGAACGACATGACGCCGTAGATCCCCACCCCGGCGATCACCATGGCGACCGCCCCGAAGATCGAGAACATGATGGCGACGACGCGGCCCTGGCTCACGAAGCCCGCGATCTGCCGCTTGGGCGTGTCGACGTAGTAAAGCGGCAGGTCCGGGTCCACCTTGGCGACCTCGCGGCGCAGCGCGTTGGCCAGCGTGTCGGCGCGCAGGCCGCCGCGCGGCCTGACGAGGACGGTGGCGAATTGGGCGGCGGCCGGCCCCGGCTGCGCCGGGCCGCTCGGCTGCGAATAGAACGGCACGTAGAAGCCCGTCTCGTCGACGTTCGGAATATTGAAGGGCGGCATCATCCGCACGGTCCTGACGACGCCGACGATGGTGCGCCACGGGCCGGGCTGCAGCGTGTTGCCGTCCAGGGCGCGGAAGCGCCGGCCCAGCGGGCTCTCGTTGCCGAAGTGCTTGTGCGCGAACGCCGCGTTCACGACGGCCACGGGCAGCTTGTCGTCGAGATCGTCGTCCTGGAACCGGCGCCCCTCGATCAGCGTCTGGCCGAGGACCTCGAAGTAGCCGGACGTGACCTGCTCGAAGTTGGCGTTGGGGCGGTCCTTCTTCTCCTTGTACTCCTTCCCCTCGATCTCGATCGGCCCGCTCCCCGAGAAGACCATCCGGAACTTGTTGGTGAGCGCCACCGCCTCGAACTCCGAGTGGGCCTGCAGCTCGCGCACGAGGCGGTCGAAGAAGGTCTTGCGCAGCTCCTGCGTCGGATAAGCACCGTCCATCAGCCCCATGCGGGCCGACATGAGCCCTTCCGTGTCGTAGCCGTAGTCGATCGTCTGCTGCTTGAGGATCGACTGCATTTGAAGCAGTGACCCGATCAGAAGGACGCAGGTCACTACAACCTGAAGGACCACCAGGCCGCGCATGACCACCCGGGTCCCGCGGCTCGTGCCACCCCGGCCGCCCTCCTTCAGCACCGAGACCACGTTGGCGCGCGAGGCCATCCAGGCGGGCAGGAGCCCCGACACGATCGCGGCCGCGAGCATCGCGACGATGCTGAAGCCCAGCACCGGGCCGTCGATGTCGAAGGTGATCCACGACGGCGGCGGGTTGTCGAAGTTGCGGACCGTCGCGTTCAGCAGGTCGGTGCAGTAATACGCCAGGCCCACGCCGACCGCGGTGCCGACGACCGTGACCAGCAGGCTCTCGGTCAGCATCTGGAAGATCAGGCGGGTCCGGCTGGCGCCGAGCGACGAGCGGATGGCCAGCTCCCTCGCCCGCAGGGTCGCCCGGGCGAACTGCATGTTCATCACGTTGACGCACCCGATCAAAAGCAGGCCCACGCAGAATGCCAGCATCGTGAGGAGCGTGCCGCGCAGGGGCAGCGGCGTGTACGTCTTGAGCAGCGGCTCGACCTTGCCCGTGTTGAACTGCTTGTTGGTCTCCGGATAGGCCTCCGCGAGGCGCCTCGCGAGCGTCGTCGCCTCGGCGTTGGCCTGGTCCAGCGAAACGCCCGGCTTGAGCAGCGCCACCACCCCGGGGTTGACGTTGCGCGGGTTGTTGCGCTCGCGCACCGGGAACTCGCTGTAGAGCGGGATCCACAGCTCCTCGTTGATCGGGAACGCGAAGCCCTTGGGCATCACGCCGACGATCGTCGCCGGCGTCCCGTTGATGCGGAGCCCCTTGCCCACGATGTCCTGCGTCCCGCCGAAGTCGCGCTGCCAGAGGCCGTAACCGATGATGGCGACCTTCTCGGCGCCGGGGGCATTGTCCTCCGCCCTCAGGTCGCGCCCGATACTGGGTGCCACGCCGAGAATCCTGAGGAAGTCGGGTGTCACGTAGGCGCCCGTGTAGCGCCGGGGAGTCCCGTCGATCGTCGCGTTGACGGTCGAGCCGTTGATGTAGGCGGACATGAGCTCGTACGACTTCGCCTGCGGGCGCACCTCTTCGAAGTCCATGGCCGAGATCTGACCGTTCTGGCCGAAGAAGTTCTTGCTGGTCGGATCGATGAAGTTGACGCTGACCAGCCGGGCGGAGTTCGGAAACGAGAACCCGCGCAGCATCACCCCGTTCACCACGCTGAACGTGGTGGTGACGCCGCAGATGCCGAGCGCCAGGACGGCGATGGCCATGGCGCAGAAGCCCTTCTCCCGGAGGAGAACGCGCAGCCCGACGCGGAGATCCTGGACGAAGGTAGTGACCATTTGGATTGCCCGGTGGGATCATACGACCGACGCCGGCACTTCGTTCCCGGAATTTCAGTCGGGAGACAGCAGGACGGACCTCGGGGGATGTGGAGGGCGGAGGCCCCACGAGAGTGGATCGCCGCCGCACCAAGGAGCTAACCGGCTGATTTCAGGGCTGTTGGGGTCTTCGACCACGAGGTTGCGAGTCGATCAGCGTGCCTTGTCCCCCTTGACGATCGGCTTGCCTGCCTTGACCCAACCCTGGATTCCTGACGGCATGATGAAGGTCTCGCGGTAGCCGAGCTCGGCGGCCCTCCGGGCCGAGTGATGGCATTGCGTTCAGAGTTCGTTCATGCAATAGAAGATGAGGGTGGAGTTCTTGTCCGCCGGCAAGACCCCCTCTTTGATGTCGTCGGTGTTCAGGTGCACGGCGCCCGGCACATGGTTCTCGGCGTACACGTCGGGGGGATTGCCATCGTACAGGTGAACATCCGGCTGGGCGAGCCGCCGTTCCACCTGGTTCACGGTGAATCGCCCGAACGGCTCGGGCGAGGGTTTGTCCTTCTTGCCTGCGGCCCGGACCGTCGGGACCAGGGCGAGAGCGAACATGCCAAGGACGACCAGCTGGCGGCTTGGCCGCATGGGAACCTCCTCATGAGCGGAGCCCGGTCGAACCCGGCCCGCCGTGTGTCACCTTAGTATAGACGACACGCCCGACCGGTGCCCCGCCCCGGCCTCCGGGTACACCTTCGTAATCGACCTTGACTTGATCGGTTGCGACACTAGTGTTGGGCATGGGCCCGTGCACCCCGAGGGCGGGCGTCCGCCGTGTGAGGTCGTCCCGTTGACGCACGAGTACCGAGTCGCCAAGAAGGAGCTGACCGCGCACGTGACGATCGCCGGGGAGAAGCCTGCCGTGCTGAGGTTGTTTCTTGCCGGGCGAACGAGGCTTCACGCCGGCGACGAGCGTCCGAGCGATCTGCTGAACGGCCCGGACACGTTTCTCCCGGCCCTCGATCGCAAGGGGAAGCTGCGCCTTCTGCGGCGAGACGCCGTCGTCGTGATCACGGTGCCCGCCGCGGAAGAGCCCGGGGCGGAGCGACCGGGGGCCGACGGCCCCCCTCTCCCGTCACCCCGGCATGCGGAGGTCGAGGTGATTCTGGAGAGCGGCGCCGCGATCCGCGGCACGGTCGAGTACGACATGCCGGAGACGCGCAGCCGGCTGCTCGATTTTCTGAACCGCGAGGATCGGTGCCTGGCGGTGCGGCACGCGGGGCAGGTGTACCTGGTGAACAAGCGGCACATCGCCCGCGTCAACGAGGGCTAGGAGCAGAGACATGGCCCGCATCGACAGGCTCGTCCAGGCGATGTTCCAGTCCTCGGCCGACCGGCTGATCATGGCCTCGGGAGAGCGGCTCGTCCTGGTCGTCGGGAAGGAGCACCGTCCGGTCAGCCCGCAGCCGGTCACGGTGGCGCAGATCCGCGATCTCCTCAAGGAGATCGTGCCGCCGAACCTCGCCGGGGACGTCGAGCAGGACGGCGAGCATGAATTCTGCTACCCGGCCCCCGCGGGCACGGTGACGGTGAAGTTCACCCGCGACGGCGAAGCGCTGAGGCTGGAGGCCGGCCCGTTGCCGATCACGGCCGCTCCCTCCCCCGCCCGGGGACCGGTCATCGAAGGCCGCAAGGCGACGCTGACGATCGAATCCCTGTTCGTCCAGATGGTCCGGGAGCACTGCTCCGACCTTCACCTCACCTCGGGGAATACGCCGCTGTTCCGGAAGCACGGGGAGATCGTCCCGGTCGGGGACATCGTGCCGTTCACCGCCGAGCAGGTGGCCGAGCTGCTCCTCTCGATCACCCCCGCCGAGAAGCGCGCCGAGTTCGAGCGATCGCACGACGTCGACTTTTCCCATGAGATCCCCGGCGTGGCGCGGTTCCGCTGCAACCTCTTCCAGGACCGGCGCGGCATGGGGGGCGTGTTCCGGGTCATTCCGACCGACATCCAGTCCGCCCAGGAGCTCGGCCTCCCCCCGCAGATTCTCGACCTGTGCAATCTGCACAAGGGGCTGGTGGTCGTCACCGGCCCCACCGGCTCGGGGAAATCGACCACGCTGGCGGCGATGATCGACTCGATCAACCGCGACCAGCCCGTGCACATCATCACCATCGAAGACCCGATCGAGTTCGTCCATCCCGTGCGCAAGGCGCTCATCAACCAGCGCGAGGTCGGGACGCATACCTGCGGGTTCAAGACGGCGTTGCGCGCGGCGCTGCGGGAGGATCCCGACATCGTCCTCGTCGGGGAGATGCGCGACCTCGAGACGGTCGCCATCGCCATCGAGACCGCCGAGACGGGTCACCTGGTCTTCGGGACGCTGCACACCAACACGGCCGCCTCCACCGTCGACCGGATCATCGATCAGTTCCCCGCCGACCGGCAGAACCAGATCCGCGCCATGCTCTCGGAGTCGCTGAAGGGAGTCATCGCCCAGACCTTGTGCCGCAGGAAGGGGGGCGGCCGCGTCGCCGCCCTGGAAATCCTTCTGGTATCCCCCGCCGTCAGCAACCTGATCCGCGAGGGGAAGACGTTCCAAATCCCCTCCGTCATGCAGACCGGACGGGGCTCCGGGATGATCACCCTGAGCGACTCGCTGCTCGAGCTCGTGAAGAAGGGCCAGGTCGAGCCGGAGGAAGCCTACGCCAACGCCGTCAACAAGCAGGAGCTGCGCTCGATGCTCGAACGGAGCGGCGTGAAGCTTCAGGCGGCGTGACGGGTTCAACTCCCCCCTGTGGCCCTCGAGAGCACCGCAGGGGGGCCTCGATAGCTTCCCGTCCGGGCTCACGAACTCACATCGAAGGCGTCCACGACGATCCAGGCGCAGCAGCCGGACGGGTTCCACGTGAACGTGACCTTGATGGTCAGCGTGTGAGGACCCGCCGGCAGGCCGCCGACGGAGTACACAACGGCCTGCGCGTGCTCGGTCGGGGCGTACGTATCGACCGTCGCGCTCAGGGTCCCATCGAGGTACACCTGAGCGATCCCATTGAACGGGGCCGTATAGCTGATCCAGCTCACACCCGTTCCTGAAAAAACCAGCGTGGCGGTGCCTGCCGGATCCAACGACTCCTTGATGGAGCCGCCGCTCAAATCATCGCGGGATATGGAGCCCCACATTCCGGTGTAGACAACGGAGGGATCGTCCTCCTCGATGCGTGTCGTCGATGATGGAGGCGGCGTTGGTGTGGGTGTGGGAGTCGGCGTGGGCGTCGGTGTGGGCGTCGGTGTGGGTGTCGGCGTGGGTGTGGGAGTCGGCGTCGGCGTTGGAGCGGGGTTGCTCGTGTCCTGGCAGGTGAAGCCCGGCGGCGGCGTGGTCGAGCCGTTCCCCTTGTGCAGCTGGATGTTGCCACCCGCGATCGGCCCGTCGCCCGACCACGCCCCTGCCCTGTACCCCGTGCTCAGGCCGATGGAGAAGAGGTCGTGGCCCCGTCCCGGCTCGCCGTTGTCGGTCACCTTGATCTCGTAGGTGTACCCGGCGACTCCGTTGATCGTGCAGGTGCCCTGGATGTAACGGGTGTTCGCATCGACGTAAAAATATCCGGTGACACCCGTCCCGTGGACCTTCATCGGCGGGGTCGTGCCGTGGTCGTTGTACTCGAGATGGCCCCAGAAGGCGCCGTTCTTCACCCCGCCCGCTACTCCGAAGTTCGCGTGGGCACCGTTGTGAATGATGTACCCTCCGCCGGTCAGGAAATCACACGGGACCTCGTTCGTGGTCCAGGCGCCCGCGGGGATGGCGATCACAACGAGGAGCGCTGCGAGGAGGATGGGAAGCTGATGGTGTTTCATGGTTTCCTCAAGGGGTCGCGGCGATCGCGGACGCGACGACCACGTCGGCGACGCCGGTGACGATCACGTGCAGCGCGTTGACCACCGCACCGCCCGCGCCCGTCTGCTGCTCGTTGAGGACGACCGTGCCCCCGACGATCGGGAGGGTCTGGTTCGGGGCGCCGGTCACCGGGATCCTGACTCCGTTGATCGACAGGCCGTCGATGTCCGAGCTGCCGGATCCGCCGGCGCCGGTCACCGCGCGCGCCCGAGCCATGATGAAATCGGCCGAGATGGTGTTCCCGCCCACGGACAGGCCCAGACTCGCCAGCGACGCCTCCGAAGATGCCTCGCCCGGGAGGCCGATGACCGTCGCGTGCAGCGAGTCCCCGGACATCAGGGACGGAACGGTGCCCGCGACCGACGACGCCTCCAGCGCGCCGGCCGACCCGGGCGGCAGGGCGCCGGTGCCGGCGAGCACCGTCGTCGTTCCGGGCAGGGTGATCCCCAGCACGGTCGCCCCGGGCACGGTCGCCTGCGCCGCCTTCGCCTGGCTGGCGGTCTGGGCGGCGACCGTCGACGGGGCGCCCAGAAGACCGGCCGCCAGCAGGGCGAGAGTGACGAACCCGCGACAGGCCTTCAATCCGTGACTCATGTCCACCTCCCGAGTCGTGCAGTCCATAGAGCCTCCTTTTGCCGCGACCAATTTACGGGGGCCGCGGCCTCCCGGCCATCAGGTGGACGTCCGGTTTTCCATGGGAACTGTTCCCGGGAAGGCCTCCGGCAAAACCCTGAGCGGAGCGAGGCCGGGTCGTGCCCCGCACGCCGTGTCGAGTCCGAGGTTGACGGAACAGCCCTCACCGGACCTAATATCTGGGCTTGAAGGTTCCAGGAGGCCCCGCATGCAAGATCCACCGGCAGCAACTCTCCTCAACGCAGCCGACACGGCATGGATGCTGGTCGCGACGGCGCTCGTGCTTCTGATGACGCCGGCTCTCGCCTTCTTCTACGGAGGGCTGGTGCGCTCGAAGAACGCGTTGAACACGATGATGATGAGCCTCGCCTCCCTCGGCGCGGTGGGCATCGCCTGGGTCGTCGCCGGCTACAGCCTGGCCTTCGCCCCGGGGAATGACTGGATCGGCGGCGGCGCCCATCTGTTCCTTAACGGCGTGGGCCTCGAGCCGAAGGGGTCGATCCCCCACCTCCTCTTCATGGCGTACCAGGGAACGTTCGCGATCATCACCGCGGCGCTGATCTCGGGGGCCATCGTCGAGCGGATGCGCTTCGGCCCGTATCTCGCGTTCATCACGCTGTGGGCCCTGATCGTCTACGCGCCGGTCGCTCACTGGGTCTGGGGAGGCGGCTGGCTGGCGCGGCTGGGGGCGCTCGACTTCGCCGGCGGGACCGTGGTGCACGTCAACGCCGGCGTGGGGGCGCTGCTGGCGGCCGTCCTTCTGGGACCGCGCAAGGATTATGGGCGCCAGGCGCTCCTGCCCCACAGCGTGCCGTTCGTGCTCCTGGGAGCGTCGCTGCTCTGGTTCGGCTGGTTCGGCTTCAACGGTGGGAGCGCCCTCGGCGCGAACGTCTCGGCCGCCCTCGCCTTCGTGAACACCCTGGTCGCGCCCATGGGCACGCTCGTCGTGTGGATGCTCCTCGACCTGGCGCGGACCGGCAAGGCGACCGCGGTGGGCGCCGCGACCGGCATCGTGGTCGGTCTCGTGGCGATCACTCCGGGCGCCGGGTTCGTCTCTCCCATGAGCGCGGTCGGGATTGGAGCCATCGCCGCGATTCCGAGCTATTACGCCATCCAATGGCGCTCCAGGACGCGGCTCGATGATTCGCTCGACGTCCTCTCGGCCCACGGCGTCGGCGGTGCCTTCGGGGCGTTGCTCACGGGCGTCTTCGCTGCGCGCGTGTGGGGTGGAACGGACGGGCTCCTGTCGGGACAACCCGCGCAGCTCGCGCGGCAGGCGGCGGCCGTGCTCGCGACGGCGATCTACAGCGCGGCCGGCACGTACATTCTCTTGAAAGTGGTCGGACTCATGGCGAGGATGCGCGCCGGCAGGAGGGAGGAAGGCGTGGGCATGGACGTGCCCCAGCACGGGGAGGAGGCCTATACGAGCGGCGAGGGCGCGATCCTGGTCATGACCGACCGCGCGCCGGCGGTCTCCCTCGCGCAGGAGGGTCCGCCATGAAACTGATCGTCGCGATCGTGCGCCCCGAGAAGCTGAACGACGTTCTGGAGGCCCTGTACAAGGAGGAGGTCCGGGGGCTGACGATCACACCGGCCCGCGGTCACGGGGGGGAGCTCGAGAGCGTGGAGACCTACCGCGGGATGACCGTGAAGATGGACCTTGTCGACAAGATCCGCCTGGACATCGGCGTCTCGGAGCCGTTCGTGGAGAGAACGGTGCAGGCGATCATGAGGTCGGGCCGGACCGGCGAGGTCGGCGACGGCAAGATCTTCGTGCTCCCGGTGCAGAAGGTCTATCGCATCAGGACGGGCGAAGAGGACGTCGAGGCCGTGACTCCCCTGGTCTGATACGAGAAGGCGCACGCCGGGCGCGAAGCCCGGCGTGCGCGATCGGATCGCCGGATCAGAACCGGATGCCCGCTCCCAGCACCGCCTCGTTGTCGTCGGCGATGACGACCTTCATCTGGCCGTACGGACGGACTTCACCCTTCGTCGCTCCCACACCGACCACCAGGTTCATCCCCGCGTCCGTGTCGTCGCGGCCGGGCGCATTCCTGTCCCTGAGGATCATCGTCGGGCCGGCACCTGCCCAGATCGTGTAGGGCTCGCCGGTGGGAAAGTCGTAGTGAAAGTCGAAGCTGACGGCGGTCACGTCTCCCGCATCCAGAAAGGCGTGCTCGACGTTGGGATTGCCGAACCAGTGCTGCGTGGGCCCGATGCCGAACAGCGCCTCGGCTCCGAGGAACGGCTCCTCGGCGTCGGTGTAGGCGCCGCCCCGGACGCCGAAGTCGGGTCGCGCCAGGCTCGGGGAGATCGACAGGGAGCCGGCGAGGACGCATGCGCTGACGAACAGAACCGCTCGTACGACAGAGTGCCTGCGAATCGTGATCATCCTTTCCTCCTTGCGGCGCTCACACGCTTCGCCGCTCGATGGACCCACGGTTCTTGAAGTGGCGGAAGAATCGGTCGGATCAGCCGCGAACCCTGATGTCGTTCACGACTTCCGTGACGCTGCCGACATCCCTGGCGACCATCACGGCGAGCTGGCGCTCCGCCTCGGTGCCGACTTCACCTCTCAGCGTCACAACACCCCGGTCCGTGTCGACGTTGATCTCCGTCGCCGCGACGCCGGGCTTGAGCGCGAGCGCGATCTTCACGGATGCGGTGATCGTGGCGTCCTGGATCGCGTCACCCGCCGTTCGGGGGTTTTCGGATGGCTGGGCCGTTCGTGCGCAGCCCAGGGCCAGCATGGCGGTGATTGGCAGTACCACGAACAAGCGTCCCCAATGGCGATTCATCGATACCTCCTTTCGATGCATCTCAATCGGGCCCGCAGGTCTAATGAGCAAGCACGATGCCAATTACCCGCCGACGGCCATAAGCTCTGTGTCCGGAGCATTTGTGGGAGGGTCGAGGGGAACGGACCCGCCCGAGAAGGCGCAGATCGCGTCCCCTTGGGGGGACAAGATCCATCCTCGCTGCGAAGGGCCTCGTGTTTCTAACCGCTGAGGCTCGCCCCCTGACGAATGAGCTCGGCCCGCACAGTGTCAGGAGGCACCACGCGCGGCAACGACCCCGTCTTGACCGCCTGGGCCGCGCACACACCGGCGGCCTGCCCGAGCGCCATGGCGACCGGCATGACACGATAGGAAGAATGCGCCTCATGGGTCCCTGAAATGCACCGGCCCGCCACGACCAGGCCGTCCACTCCTTGAGGCAGAAGACACCGCAGCGGAATCTCGTACCAATCTCCGGGGGGCAGACGCTTGAGGACCGTCCCCGTCCCCTCGGGATCATGGATATCGATCGGATAGGCGCTGCGCGCGATCGCGTCGGGGAACTTGCGGGCCTCCAGGATGTCTTTCTCGTTGAGCTGGTACTCCCCCGAAATCCTTCGTGTTTCCCGCACACCGACATGCATCCCGCTCTGGGTCACGTAGGACTGGTCGAAGCCCGGCACGTAGCGGCGCAGGAAGGCGGCGATCTGACTCATCTGCCGGCGCGTCTCCCATTCCGCGTAGGAAAGGTCCCACACATCGACACCGAGCACGCGGGTGATCCGGGTGCTGTTCATGCTCACTTCCCGTTCGTGGGGCGTCGCGAAGAACAGCACGTTGTCCCTGGGAAGCGCGAGGTCCCCCGCCGCCGTCGCCTTCCGGACGAGGTCCCACAGCCCATGCACCCCGCGCCATTGGTCGGGGTGTTCCTTGACGTAACCCGCGAACGCCGACCGATCGAATTCAGCGATCCGGAACATGAGGGTCATGGGTTGGACCAGCCGATCCGACTCACGGCCGACTTCGAAAGGTGCGCCGGCCCGGGCCGCCACGTCGCCGTCCCCCGTCGCATCGATCACGACCCTCGCATGGATGACCACCGGGCCCGACTTGGTCTCGAACACGACACCCCGGATCGTGTGATGCTCGACGAGGGCATCGCTCGCGAACGCATGGAACAGGAAATCGACTCCCGCTTCGTCCAGGAGCTCCAAGGCGACCCGTTTGAACGTCTCGGGATCGAAGGGGACGGTGTATCCCGTCTTCAGCGAGGGCTCGATCGCCCCTCCCGCGCTGACCATGCGCTCCAGCAGCACCTGCAACGCCCCCGCGATCAACGGATTCCCCCGCCCGTGATCGGTCGGGAACAGGGCGACCGAGCCTTCCTTTTCGGGACGGTGATGTTGCGTGTGAAAGGACATCAGCGGCATGACCAGCGCGGCCGTCGCGTTCCCACCCAGGAACCCGTACCGTTCGGCCAGGATCACCCGGGCACCGGCCGCCGCCGCGCCGAGCGCGGCGCCGAGACCCGACGGACCCCCGCCGACCACCAGGACGTCCGTCCGCGCCGCCACCTGGGCGCGGCGGGGCGGCAGGTCGATCAGGGTCGCGTGCTCCGGTCGCCGGAGGGCGGGCATCGCCGCGTTACGACTCGCCCTGCCTGGGGCGCAGCGACTTGAGGAGCTCGCAGAGGATCTGATTGGTTCGCCTGGCTCGTTCCTGGAGTGGAGGGATTTTCTCCTCGAGATTCTTGACGATCTTCTTGCGCGTATCCCAGGATCGATCCAGGAACGCACAGAGCTTCCCCACGTTCAGCTGGCCGATCGACGGCATCGGCATGTCGACATCGGCGAGAAAGCCCGAGACCTTCGACGCATAAGGAAGCGGGACGAACGGGATCTTCTGGATCCCGGAGAAAATCAGGAAGTGAAGACGCATGCCGACGCTGAAGGACATGTGCCCCACCAGCCCCAGGACCTGCGCCGACGTGTAGTCCCCCTTCAGGACGCTCGCCCGCTGGGCGTTGGCCATCTTCGAGATGACCGCGTGAGAATGCTGGGGATCGCGGCTCTCACCGCGTTCCATGGGGACGAATAGAATCTGCGCGTCGAACCGCTCGACCATGAAGTCGGCGGCGTTGGCAAGAATGGCGTGGTACTGCTCGACGTCCAGCTGCGGCGCGGCCGGGCCGGGCTCGCGAACGGAAAACCCGACCAGGGGCACGTCCGGATCCACCCCTTCCTTCTTGAGCATCTCCTTGGTGAACGGCTGCGGCTTCAAGAGCAGGGCCGGATCCGCGGTCACCTCGATGTCCTGGTTCACCCCCAGGTCATGCAGCGTCCTCTTCGCTTCCCCCTCGCGCACGGTGATGACGTCCACCCGGTTCAGCGTTTCCACGACCAGCTTCTTCGATTCCGGCGTCTGGAGCGGCCCCACGCTGATCGCATACACCATGACCGGGATGCCCAGGTCCTTGGTCCAGTTGACATCCCGCAGATACTCTTCGACACGACCGTCGAAGAGGAGCCCCCCGCCCCCCAGGATGAGGAGGTCGAGCTTCTTCAGCTCGTCCAGGACCTCATCCTTGTGGATCTCGCGAATCGCGACGGGATGAACCTTGTGCCGTTGCTCGGTGTCCGCCGGGTTCTTCGAGAACACGACGATCTCCACCTCCAGCCCGGACGCCTGAATCTCCTTCAGGATGGCCTCGAGGATCGCCTCGTCGCCGAGGTTCATGCCTCCATACGATCCGGATATCGCGATCCGATATTTCATGGGCGGGGGCTCCGAGCAGAACACGGCACGGCTGTCAGATTGTGGTCCATGGAATTCTATACCCCCGGGCTGCCCGAGGACAGGGATTCGCCCGGTCTCCCACCCGGATTCCTTGCTTGATGAAGAGCTTACGCCTGGCCGCCTCGCCGGGCCTTTCCCCCGGGGCCATGCGCCGCGCGCACCATTTCAGGGCTTCCGTTTTACAGGGGGGTCGACTTCGTCGAATTACCAAAGCGGTCATTGCGGAAGGATAGGGTTCATCGTATCGTTCCGGTCCCCGGTCCGCTGATCGACGGCCCCGGAAAGCCGATCGGTCGCCAGGGAGAAAGTGCTGTGCGCCGCCTCGGACTGCCCCTCGCAACCTTCCTGACCCTTGTCTTGAGCGTTTCCGCCCGGGAGAAGTCCCCGGGGGGAGGTTCCTCCGGCAGGGAACGTCTCCCCTTCCCGGGAGCCACCCTCTCCGCCGGTTCGATCCCCGAAGGGAACTCTGAGGGAGGGCACGGTACGGCCAACGCGACCCCCGGCGCGGACCGACGGTTCCGGCGGCTGCAGGAGAGGGGATTCTGGGCCCGCACCGACACAGGGCTCCTGGTGCGCGGCGATGAGCGGGGCGTGGAGATTTCGGCCCCGTCTCGCTCCGGCGTCCCATGGAAGGTGGGAATTGGCCTGACCGGTTTCGGGCAAGTCGGGCGGCTCGCGGTCGTCCGGCCGGGAAGACCCGGCGTCCACGGGGATGGGCTGGAAATCAGCCGACCCGGGCTGATGGAGTGGTACCGGGCCGGTAATGCGGGCATCGAGCAGGGACTCCGGCTCGAGCGCGCTCCGGAAGCCGGGACCCGGCGCGGTCCGGTGACGCTCGAGATGACCCTCGCCGGCGGACTGAGCGCCGCAGCGGGCGAGGACGGCACCTCGGTCCTGTTCCACGATGTCTTCGGCCGGGCGGTGCTGGAGTCCTCCCGGCTGCGGAGCACCGACGCCATGGGGAGGGACATCCCGACGGAGTTCGTCCCGGGGGACGGCGTGATCCAGCTTCGGATCGACGACACCGGCGCCGTCTACCCGATCCAGGTCGACTCGATGCTGATCGCTCCCGCCGGATCCCTTGCGGGGGAGACCGCGGGTGATGGCTTCGGCGGGAGCGTGGCCGCGGCGGGAGACGTCAACGGAGACGGGTACGGCGACGTGATCGTGGCAGCGCCCAGGCACGACAACGGGGACTTCCGCTTCGGCCGAGCGTACCTCTTTACCGGCTCCGCGGAGGGGATCGGAGACGTCCCGTCGTGGATGGTGGAGGGGAGCGAGCCGGGCTACGGCTTCGCCGTGGCGGTGGCAGGAGCCGGCGATCTGAATGGCGACGGGTTCGGGGACGTGGTGGTTTCGGGAGTCGGCCGGGCCCTTGTCTATTTCGGCTCGACCGTCGGCCTCTCCCTGGCTCCGGACTGGATCTCGCCGGTGACGGAGGTGTCGACGGGATTCGGGGTCGCGGTCGCCGGGGCCGGCGATGTGAACAGCGACGGTTTCTCGGATCTCCTCGTCGGGGCGCCACAGGGTTGGGTGGGCGGCGGTGTTCCCGGGAGAGCCGAGTTGTATCTCGGCTCCGCCTCGGGGCCCGGGGCGTCCCCGGCATGGACCTCCGAGGGGGACCAGCCCGGGGCCGCGTTCGGCTATGCGGTGGCTGCGGCGGGGGACGTGAACGGTGATGGCTACGGCGACGTGATCATCGGTGAGCCCGGATACGATTACCCCGAGCCGATCGACCGGCCCAACGCCGGCAAGGTTCTGGTCTACCTCGGGTCATCCTTGGGGCTCGCCGCCGCTCCGGCGTGGGAATCGGGCCTGGTCAACCGGTTCGCGTTTCTCGGCGCCAGCGTCTCCGGCGCCGGCGACGTGAACGGCGACGGCTACGATGACATTCTCATGGGGGGCTTCAACGGCTTCGGAGGCGAGCAGGGGATCGCCCGGGTCTACCTCGGATCCCCCTCAGGGCCTGGCGGCTCGCCCGCCTGGACCCGGACCGGCGACCATCTGCTTGCCCACCTGGGAACCGCGGTGGCGGGGGCCGGGGACTTGAACGGTGATGGCTACGGCGACGTGATCATCGGCGAGCCCGACTACGACCGGGCCTTCAACGAGGAGTCGGTGGGTCGGGCTTATGTCTTCCGGGGCTCGGCCGCAGGGCTCGAGGTCGATCCTTCATGGTTCGCCGAGGGGGACGCCCCTTTCGATTTGCTCGGCAACGCGGTCGGTTCGGCGGGGGACGTGAACGGTGACCGGACCGGAGATCTCCTTGTGGGCGCCCCAAGCGACGGCCGGGGGACGGGTCGGGTCTTTCTCTACGCGGGCGCTCCGGACAACCGGCCGCCGGAGGCGCGGATCACGGCGCCGGCGCAGGTGGAATGCACCTCACCGGCCGGGGCGGTGGTGAACCTGAGCGGTTCGGCCTCGTCCGATCCCGATTCCACTCCAGGGACCCGGGACGATATCCAACGCTTCGAGTGGTTCGAGCATTACGGAGGGCCGGCCCAGGTCCTCCTGGGGAGCGGAGAGTCCCTCTCCGGGACGCTCTCCCTGGGGGACCACCTCCTCACGCTCCGGGCGACCGATTTCTCGGGCGCGACCGGGACCGCCGAAGCGCTCATCAAGGTGGCCGACACAACTCCCCCGCATCTCACCCTCACGCTGTCGCCGTCCACCCTCTGGCCGCCCACTCACCGGATGGTCCCGATCCACGCCACGGTGGGGGTGTCCGACGCCTGCGGCTCCGCCGGCGCCACCCTGATCTCCGTTCTCAGCGACGAGCCGGACGACGCCCCCGGCTCTGTCGACGGCAGCACCCTCATGGACATCCAGGAGGCTTCACCGGGAACCCCGGACTTCGACTTCAAGGTTCGTGCGGAGCGATCGGAGACGGGGGATGGCCGGGTCTACATGGTGACGTACCGGGCGGTCGACGCGGCCGGCAATCCCTCCACGAACGCGGCCTTCGTCAACGTTCCTTACTCCCTCAAGGAGCTCGGCGGCGCCACCGGGCCGCCGAAGCCGAAGGACAAGGAAATTCGACTGTTCCTCCCGTTCCGGCGGGTGCGCTGACCGGGGCGGCGTGGAGATCCTGGCGACGGTGGTCGGCGCGACCTAATCCGGCACGCCTGGTAGACCGCCGCTGTCGTCAGCGGCCGCGGGAGTCCGACCCTGGACCACGATCTCCTCGTCCAGGGCCTGGCGGTATTCCTCCTCGGTCAGGGCCTCCACGGAACGCAGCTTCGCGAGCAGGGCGTCCACGAGCTGCCGCAGGCCGGGCCCGGGCGTGCCGTGCGCAAAGGAGCTCTGGTACTTCACGGGCGCGGGGATCAGCGAAACCAGGAACGCCATCTGGGCCGGCGTCAACTCTTGAGGCTCCCGGCCGAAGTAGGTGCGGGCTGCGGGCCGGAGTCCGAAGAGACCCGGGCCCCACTCGATGACGTTCAGGTAGATCTCCAGGATCCGGTTCTTGCCGAGGGCCGACTCGAGAAGGAGCGTGAGGGACAGCTCCTGGAGCTTCCGTCCGAGGCGCTTCTCGTTGGACAGGAACAGATTCTTGGCGAGCTGCTGCGTGATCGTCGACGCGCCGCGCGCGGCGCCCCCCCTGACCCAGTCGGTCAGGAGCGCCGCGGGCACCTCCCTGAGATCGATGCCGGGATGGCCGTAGAAGCCTGCATCCTCTCCCAGAAGGAGCGTGCGCAGAAAGAGCGGCGGCACCTCGGAGAGCGGGATGAAGTCGGGGGACGCCGGCGAAACGTCGATCGCCCGGCTGGCGCCCGAGCCCAGGCCTACCTCGTGGACGAAGCCTCCGCGAAGCCTCTCGATGGCGGACGGGAGGCGCCGCGGCGGCGTGAAGTCGAGCCGCTGTGTCACCACGAAGGAAGCCGGATCGGAGATCCGCCCCTGCGCGCGGGCGGCGAGCGAGGCGGAGCCCAGGTCGTCGCCGTGCCCGGCCGCCGACGGCGGGCCGAGTTTCCCCGGGGCCTCGAGACCCGAGGTGCGCAACAGGCGCGCGAAGTCCACGCGCTCCACGTCGAGCGACAGGTCCACGCTCGGGTCGGTGTCGAGTTCGCGAACGACGAGCGTGCCGGAGAGCGCGGCCCCGTCGATCGTGGCGCTCCAGCGGGGGATCTCCAGGGCGCCATCCGCCCGTCTCCAGGAGCCGGCCACCTGCATGTCCAGCTCCGTCGGCTCGCCGAGCGCCTGGCGCTCCGATCCGTCCCCCGCGAGCGCCGGAAGGCGTGCGGAGCGCGCGGCCATTTTCAGATCGAAGCGGGCGACCCCGCCCGATGTCCTGAGAGTCATCGAGCCGCGAATCGTCCCTCCGTCGAGCAGCGGCCGGTTGAGCCGCCGCACGTCGAGGAGGCGGCCCATCGGCAGGTCCCGCGCCTCGAGCGCCCACGTGCTCTCTTCGGGGTCGGCGGTCCGGGTCAGGACCAGCCCGGCCTGGGGCTGCCCCAGCGTGACGCGCAAGTCGTCGCGGGCGAAGCCGACGATGTCCCACGTCGTCGATTCCGCCGCAACCGTCAGCCCGGCCGGCCCGTCGAGAATCGCGTGTGTCACGATGAGCCGCGTCCGACCGGGCCACCAGGCCTCGACCGAGTCGGCGCCGAGGCGCCACCTGCCTGCCTTCTCGAGAGCGACCCCGGTCAGCCGGATCGGGGGCCAGAGGCCGATCCGCACGGCGTCGATCCGGGCGACGAGGCCTCGCCGCGCGGCCTCCGCCTCGATCCGCGTGCGAGCGGCTCGCTCCAAAAAGGGCCGGACCGCGAGCGCTCCGAGGCCCAGCGCCAGCGCGGCCGCCGCGGCCGCGAGCAGCCAGCGGCGTCGGGAGCGAACCGTGTGCATGATCCAAGGATGCCATACCTCGTCACGGCACGTGGCGCCTCCCCCGCTTTGGAATGGTGAGAGTCCCGGGATCCTGACCTCAGGCTGTGTACTATACTGCCCCCCAACCGACCTTCGTGACAGGCAGTTGAGACGGGCTGGCATGTTCAGCCACGGTTGCCATCGTATGGGCGCGAGCGTGACTTCACCAATCGACACTCGACAGGAGGGATCCCGATGCGTCCTCAGCAGCGGCACGGTCGTCTTCTCAGGTTCGCATCTGCCGCGATGGCCAGCAGCGCGATCGCGGTTCTTGCGGCGTTTGGCGCCCCCTCCCCTGCCGAGCTGAATCCGGGTGCGTCGGAGGCCTGCACCCAACATGCCAGCGCGGTCGACATCATCTTCGGCGGCGCCAACCTCAACAACATCGTCGACATCTTCCTGGACGAAGGATGGGTCTGGGTCGATCCCGAGGCGCGTTTCGAGCCTGGGAACAACCACCGATTCCGATCCGCGACGGGCGTGGTGCGCGACACGCATGTGGCCGCGCCGGACAGCTTTTCCAATCACGATTCTCACGATCTGGATTTCGTGATTCGCCTGGATCCCGAGCAGGATTATCTGTTGAGCCCGAGGTCGTCGGACGATCCAGACGACCCCGACCATGATCCGGATTCGCTTTCCATCGAGTGGGAAACCGGCATCAAGCCGGGGAACAAGAAGGGGGATGGCGCGAACCCGACCTTTCCAAAATGGATCTGGCCCTCCGACGGCGACCGCGCCTGGGTCGAGGGACACTGGGTCTACGACTGCGGACACGAGGAAGGCGATCTGTATCACACGGAAATCCACCCTCCCCGCGCCGTGGCCATCATGCGGGACGTGGCGGCGCCGCTGGACGGTACGGGCAGCACGCCGGTGCCTGTCACTCTGACCGATGTCTACATCCACGGACGGGGCGGATACGGCGTGCAGCAGCTGAATTGCGGCCTGGGGATCACGACCGGTCCCTTCGGAGACACGTGTGGATACCCGGTGCCGCCGGAAGACGAATCGTACAAGACCACGCCGATCGACACTCTGTTCACTTTCGATGTCTGCCTGCCGCCACGGCCGCCGCACAGCGCCTTCAGCACCCGGGTCGAGGTTGGCCCGCGAAACACCGTCTCGATCGCGCCGGATCTGCAGCCGATGCCGGCCGAGAAGGCCTGCGTGGGCGATCCGCGGTTCGATTCAGGAACGATGATGCGCGTGACCATCAACCTGGAAGGCAGCGGCACGCCGCCCGAGGCCGTGTACGCGCGGCGGATCTATGCAGGCTGGGTCTCGGAGCCTCCCTCCATCCTGCGGCACCGGGCCCTTACCCTGAACCTGATGGATTTGCACGATGAGAATGACACCCTTCCTGGAAGCGACGGCGAGCTGTCCTTCATGTGGATGAACGTCAACCGGGCGCCCGACGCCTGGCTTCGCATGTCGGATTTCGCCGACGGCGACATGGCCCACTACGACGATGACGGCAGCTTTGGCGATGGCGAGATGACCTTCACAGGAGCCACGCTCGATTTCTATCTCCGGGACGATCACGACTACCGGTTCCTCTCGAAGGGCCAGGAGCAGGACTGCCTCGACGACTATTTCGGCTCTCATTACCTGGACCCGCTCGTCTACGTGTACTGCTACGTGGTCAACCTTTTCGAGGAAGGCCGCAACGACGAGATGCCGACGGGGAAGCACACCTTTGCCTCTGGATTTCTAGGTCCCCAGGGGGTGGCAGGTGGGGACGATTATGACCTTCGCTTGAACGTCGCCGATGTCCCGACGACGAACGAGGATAGCGCGGATCTCTTCATCAGCACCTCCTGCACCGGATCGGGCGGCGAGGTCGTGCTCGTCGGCCAGCCCATGACGTGCACGAGCCCGGTCGGCAACGTGGGCCCGGGAATTCCTCGAAAGGCGCTGGCGATCCAGACGTTCATTCCGAGCGCCGGATCGGCCCAGGTCGATGGCTCCAGCTGGACGGTCGCGGCGCCGTACGAGATCGGCACGCAAGCCTGCACGACCGCCAGCACGGAGGCGAAGTGCGAGCTGGGGACCGTCCCGTTCAACGGCACGGCCAATCTGACGATGACCGCGACCCTGACGTCGGCGGGGTTGCTCACCGAACGGGCGATCGTCACGTCCGCCTCGACCGACTCGCCCATCACCAACAATCAGGCGGAAACGACGATCGACGTCTTTCTGCCGATCGCGATCGACATCGAGCCCAAGGATTCGCTCAACATCGTGAACATGAATCGCAACCAGGTGACCGTGGCCGTCCTGACGACGGACACCTTCGACGCGGCCTCGGTCGACGTGTCGACGGTCTGCTTCGGCGACGCCGACGCTCCCGGCGAGCGCAATTGCGCCGAACAGCACGTCACCGGCCACCTGCAGGATGTCAACAAGGATCACCGGCCGGATCTCGTTCTCCATTATGAGCTGGCCGGCACCGGCATCGATCCGGCCGACACGAGGGCGTGCCTGAAGGGGAGGACGACTGGAAATATCGGCGTCTTCGGCTGCGACGCGATCACAACGCAGTAGAAACGTTGTCCCGATGGCCGACCGCGCGATCCAGACGTCGCCGCCAGGGCGTCGCCCCCTGAAGTCGGCCGACACCATGCGGTCAGACCCGCGATGTTCGGGCCCGGATGGCTGCCCGTCTGCGTAACTGGGCCGGCGATGTGCGCTGGCGGCCGGCGCGGATCGACCGCCCGGGCAGCCAGGAAGAGCTCGTGGCCTGCGTCCGCCGCTCGACCATGCCCATTCGGGTGCTGGGAGCCGGCCATTCGTTCACCGCGCTTTGCGCGACCGACCACCAGACCATCCGGCTCGACCGGCTCAACGGCCTGGTGTCACTGGACCGCGAGCCGAAGGAGGCGACGGTCTGGGCGGGGACCCGGCTGCGCGAGCTGGGACCGCTGCTCGCCCGCCAGGGCCTTGCCATCGAAAACCAGGGGGACATCGATACCCAGTCCCTGGGCGGGGTCCTGGCCACCGGGACGCACGGCACCGGGGCGCGGCTGGGCTGCATCTCCAGCCAGGTTCTCGAGCTGACCCTGGTCACAGGGGCGGGCGACAGCGTGACCTTGAGCCGCCGGCATGGTGAGCGGCTCTTCCGGGCCGCGGCCGTTTCGCTGGGAAGCCTCGGCATCCTGTCCCAGGTCCGCCTGAAGGTCTGTCCGGTGTACCGACTGTCCGAGGTGCGACGTCGGGTTCCGCTCGACGAGTGCCTGGCCCGCGTCGCCGCCTCCGCCGCCCGACATCGCCACTTCGAGTTCTTCTGGTTTCCCTATTCGGACCTGGCCCTCACCAAGACCCTCGATCGGGTCCCGGCGGAGGAGAATCCTCCGAACCGGTTCCGCCCCTTCCTCACCAACCTGCTCCTGGAGAACCTGGCTTTCTGGCTGACCTGCCAGGGCTCGCGCCTGCGCCCGGCCTGGACACCGGCCATCAACGCCTTGTGCGCCCGCACCCTGGACGAGGCGGAGTATCTGGGCCCGCCCCATCGCATCTTCCCCTCTCCGCGCCTGGTGCGCTTCCACGAGATGGAGTACGCGGTGCCTGCCGACCGCGGCCCCGACTGCGTGCGCGAGCTGCGCGAGTTCATCATCCGCCGGAGGCTGCCGGTGAGCTTCCCCATCGAATACCGGTACGTGCGGGAGGATGATTTTTTCCTGTCCCCCTTTTTCAAACGTGATTCCGCCACACTCTCCATCAATGTCTTTCATCCCAACAGCTACCGGGAGTATTTCGACGGCGCCGAGGCGATCTTTCAGAATCACGCCGGTCGGCCGCACTGGGGCAAGAAGCACAATGCGGGACCCGCCTATCTGCGCCGCGTGTATCCCCACTGGGACGACTTCCTGCACATTCGGGAGGAGCTCGACCCGGGGGAACGATTCCTGAACCCCCACCTGCGCGAGCTGTTTCTTGAATAGCGCGGTCCACACGAACCGCGACGATTCAAGTCATCGGCCGCCAGCGGTTCTGAAGACCCGCCGCGGCGGAGGCGAGACCGTCGGGAACAACGCCCTGGACGCGATCCGGAGGGTGAGGTGCGCGGCCGGATTCAGGCACTTGATGTAGAGCCAGCGCGCGCTCACCTCGGCGCCCAGGCGCTGCTTCAGGTCATAGCTCGTCTGTCCCAGCTCGAGCCGCGTTGCCCCGTGACGAATCGCCTCGGCGACGATTTCGGCGATCAGCGTGAGGTAGGCCTGGGACTGGGGGTGGTGGGCGTAGTCGATACCCGCGAGCAGGAAGGTGAGAGCGCCCGGGGCATGGAGCAGGACTGCGGCAGCGAGGAGCGCGCCGTCGCGCTCGACGAGAATGGCCGTGGTCTGGTCGCCGAGATCGGCCGCGAGGTGCTGGAAGAACGCCAGGTTCAGCCGCTCGAGCTGGAACGGCGCCCGGTCCATGACCTGTTCGTACAGGGGAAAGATGCGCGCGGCCTGCTCTCCCCAGGCCGGGACCAGGCGCACCGTGAGCCCCAGCTGCTCGCGCGCCCGAAGGCTCGTCAGGATCTGCCGTCGGTACCCCGCCCGCATCGCGCCGACGTACTCCTCGAAGGTGCGCCACGCGATGGCGAGGCTGCAGGACGGGATGCTGGGCGCCCGGAAGTAACCGTGCTCCGTCAGCGGCTCCACGACCGGTTGTTCCCGCGGCGAGAATTCCTTGAAGCACAGCACGGCCGTGCCGGTACCCTGCGCCCAGCTCTCCAGCTCCCGCGCGACCAAGCGCGTGATCGCCGGCGCGTCGGCCCCGGGGCGGAGCCGCAGGCACGACTGCCCAAACGACACCGGCAACCCGCAGAACGCCACCGGGACGCGGAGGAAGTCGCGACGCCACCGCCGCATCCCCTGGATTGCGCCGCGCACGACGCCGGTGGAGAGCAGATCGAGCGCCACTTCCATACGACAGCAGCTCGCGATCGCGTGCAACCGCTCGTCGTCGTGCACCGTGATGTGCCGATAGGCCGCGTCCGCCACCCGCGAATTTTGGCAGGCGCCGATGAAGCGCTGCGTCGCCTGAACGTCGTCCGGCGCCAGCAGGGAATCCCATTCGCGCGGATCCACGTCGCCGATATCGGTGTACGCATGGACGACGTAGCGTCCCGTCTCGCCGGCGGTGGAGCGCCGCGGACGTGCCGTGGCCACGCTCACCTGGGGTCGGCCGGGCGGCCGGCCCGGTCGAATGCCTCGAGCGCTTCGTCGAGATCCGCGGCCGATTGGGCCGCGGTGGCGCACAGCCGCAGTCGAGCGGCACCCCGCGGCACGGCCGGATGAACCACGGCGGAGACGAGGACCCCTTCGTCGAACAGCCGCCGCGCGAGCCGCCAGGCCGCGACCTCCTCGCCGACCAGCACCGGCACGATGGCGCTCGCGGAATTCCCCGTGTCATAGCCGCGCGCGCGGAGCCCGAGGCGCAACGCTTCGGCGTTGCGCCGCTGGGCCTCGAGCCGTTCCGGTTCCCGCCGCGCCACGCGCAGCGCCTCGAGCGCGGCCCCCGCGGCCGCGGGACCGAGCGCCGCCGAGAACCAGAACGGCGCCGCGGCATGCTGCAGGTACACGATCAGGTCGCGTCGGCCGGCGACGAACCCGCCATTCGACGGCACGGCTTTCGAAAGCGAGCCGGTCCAGATGTCGACCGCGCTGGCCGCGATGCCGAAGTGCTCGTGGACACCTCGCCCCGTGGCGCCGAGCACCCCCATCGCGTGCGCCTCATCCACCAGGAGAAAGGCGCCGTACCGGCGCTTCAGCTCCACCAGCTCGGGCAGCGGGCACAGGTCGCCGTCCATGGAGTAGAGGCCATCCACCACGATCAGGGTGCGGTGTCGGGCTGGCTCACGCCGCAGCTCGCGCTCAAGGGCAGCGACGTCGTTGTGGGGGAAGGTCGTCACCGGCACGCGGGCCAGGACGCACGCGTCGTGCAGGCTCCTGTGTGCGCGGGCGTCGAGCAACACGCGGTCCCGCGGACCGAAGAGAGCGGCCACGACCGCGAGGTTCGCGAGGTACCCCGACCCGAATGCAAGGGCCGCCCCCACATCCTTGAACGCGGCGATTTCGCTCTCGAGGTCGCGGTGCAGGACGGTCGTACCGGTGAGCATGCGTACGCCCCCCGTCCCCGTCCCGTAGGTCCGGACCGCGGCGATGGCGGCCTCCTCGACCGCCGGATGGCCCGCGAGGCCCAGGTAGTCGTAGCAGGAGAGCATGATCCGCGAGCGCCCCAGGACCCGGGCCCGCGTGCCCGTGCGCCCCTCGAGGGGCATCTGGTAGGTGTAGAGCCCCTCCTCGTCCCCCCAGGAAAGCAGGGAGAACCAGCGCCGGGCAACGGGGAGATCCAGCAGGCCGTCCGGGGGCACCGGTCGAGGCCCATGGTTTCGGAAGAACCCGTTGAACGGGTCCAGCCGCTCCGGGGCGATAACGGACAGCGTCACGGTCGCTTTGCAGTGCGCCGACCCGCCGCCGTTCGCAAGCACACGGGTGGGCGAGGGTGTGCCACTTCTGAGCAGCATGAACTCACCCTTCCTGGGCGCCACCGAGCCCCCGTGTGTGATAGAGCATGATTAGTAAAGCATACGCGCGACTTTCGTGAAGGGTTCCCATTTCCTTCCCCCGGACGGAGTCAAATGGCCCCGGGCAGCCTGGCGCGCCGCGGGTGACAGGCAGGCGGCGGTGCGGTAGGCTGTGCGACCCATGGACGGCACGGTCTCTCCGGCGCTCCAGGCCCTGTTCCGGCGCATCATCGCGCGGCGTCGGTTCATCCTGGTCGTGTACGCGCTCGTGGTCCCGCTGGCCATCGCGCTGGCTTTCCGGATCGAGACCGACAACTCCATCGCCCGCCTCGTCGTCCAGGGGGACGCCGATTTCCGGGACAACCAGGAGTTCCAGCGGCTCTTCCCCGAGGGGGAGCAGGTCGTGCTCCTGGTCGAGTCGGCCGATCCGTTCGACCCCGGGGCGCTGGCCCGCTTCGAGGCGATCGAGCGCAGCATGGGGATGGTGCCGCGAGTCCAGACCTTCTCGGCCCTGGCCCTCTATGACCGGACGCACCCGGGCGCCCGAGCCTCGCCCGGCTGGGAGGAGGATTTCCGCCGCTTCGCCACCGGGACCGACCTGTTCCGCAAGCAGGGGCTCGTGGGGAGCGGCTTTCTGGGGCTGGCGCTCGATCTTCAGGTGGGGGACGCGGGGGGGCGCGATGCGATCCTCGCCGCCCTCGACGCCGCGCTCAACCCCTTCGAGAACGGACCGGAAGCCGGAGCCCGGATCCCCAGGGTGGGCGGCCCGTACGTCGACGCCTACCTCGAGATCGAAACGGTGCGCGCCAGCCGCCGGTCCTTCCCGCTCTTCGGGCTGTTCGTCGTCACGATCACGCTGGTCCTGTTCCGCTCCCTGCGGACGCTTGCCGCGTTCCTCCTGACCCTGGCGGCAAGCGTGGCGCTCACCGTCGCGGCCGGCAGGGTGCTGGGGTTCACCTTCACGATCGTGTCGTCCCTGGTGCCGCTCACGATCCTCGTCACCTGCACGGCGGCCCTCGTCTACCTGCAATCGCGCTTCGCCGAATGCCCCGAAGGGACCGACATCGAGGCGCACCGCGTGTTCGCCCTGGCGAACAAGTTCGTGGCCACGACCGCCTCGATCGTCGCGGCCGCGATCGGCTTCGCGGCGCTCGCGGTCTCCGGGATACGCCCGATCCGGGAGATGGGGCTGTGGGTCGCGGCGGGGCTGCTCCTGACCTGGGGTGTGGTGTTCACCCTGTTCCCGGCCCTGCAGGCGGCCCTCTCCGTGCCGGTCCTGCGCCGCAGGACCGGAGCCGGACGTCTGCTCGTGGGCCTCGTCGAGGGACTGCCGCGCTTGTCCTACCGCGTGCGCTGGGTGACGGTCGTGGCGGCCGGCCTGCTGATGGCCGCCGGCGCCGGCGCCCTGGCGGGAATCCCGGGTGTGATGGAGCCCCTGCGCATCGAGACCGACGCCCTCGACTACATCCGCAAGGACCTGCCGCTCTACAAGGACATGCGCCGCTTCGAGCAGTCGATCTCCGGCCTGTCCCCCGTCCAGGCGTGGATCACCGGCCCCGAGGGGGCGCTGCTGCGTCCGGAGGTGCTCCGCGGTGTCGAGGGGTTCGCGCGCGCCCTGGAAGCCGACCGACGCATCGGCTCCGTGACCGGCCCGACCACGATCCTGCGCTTCCAGAGGTACGTGGGCGGAGAAGGGGATCGCCTCCCCGACGATCCGGCCGCCTGGTCCAGTCTCGCCGGGGAGCTCGACCGGCTGCTCCTGCAGGAGCCGGGGGCGCGCTCCTACGTGGACGTGGGGACGCTGGCGCAGGCCCGGCTGGCGATGGTCTACCGCGCGACGGACTTCGCGGGCGTGGACGATCTGAAATCGTTCGTGCGCGGCGCCTGGGACACGGCGTTGGCGCGGCACCAGGCGCTGCGCGAATGCCGGCTGCGCGTGGTCGGCACAGGGCTTTTGCAGGCGAAGATCGGCGAGTACCTCGTCCCGACGCTGACCGAGAGCTTCGCGCTGACGGTCGTGATCATCTTCGTCGCCTTCCTGGTGGTGTTCCGCAGCGGGGCCGCGCGGCTCCTGGCGATGATCCCGTCCCTGTTCGCGATCCTGGTGATGTTCCTCGTGATGCGCCTGGTCGGCATCCCGCTGAACGTGGCGACGATCCTGATCGCCTCGACCGTCCTCGGAGCATCGGAGAACGACCAGATCCACTTCTTCTATCATTTTCAGGAGCTAGGCCGCGGAGCCACGACCGAGGAGGCGCTGCGTCACGCCCTGTTCGTGGCGGGCCGCGCCATCCTGTTCGCGACCCTCATCAACGCGGGCGGCTTCCTGGCGCTGGGCCTCTCGGGACTGCCCCCCATGCGGCAGTTCGGCATCGTCTCCGCGAGCGCGTTTGTGCTGTCGATGCTGGCGAGCCTGACCATCCTGCCGTCGGCCCTCTGGATCGTCTATCGCGAGCGCCCCGACGCCGCGCCGGGACAACCGGCGGCGGTCGACCCGACGGCACCAGGAACCTCAGGCTGACATTCCCGCTCGCTGCCCGCACCCAACCCTTCCGCGAGGTGCTCTCTGATAGCATGCCGGCTCGGGGAGAAGGCGTGCGAATCGCGACGTGGAACGTCAACGGCCTCCGGGCGCGGCTCGAGTTCCTGCTGCTCTGGCTGCGCGAGCGCCGTCCCGACCTGGTGGGGCTCCAGGAGCTCAAGCTCACGGAGGACCAGTTTCCCCACGCCCTCCTCGAGGCCGAGGGGTATCGGGCGGTCGTTCACGCCCAGAAGGCGTGGAACGGCGTGGCGATCCTGAGCCGCCGCCAGGTCACGGTCACGCAGAAAGGACTGCCCGGGCAGGACGAGTCCGGCGCGCGGCTGATCACCGCCGATGCGGAGGGGCTGTCGTTCACGACCATCTACTGCCCCAACGGCAAGGACGTCGGTCATCCGGACTACCCGCGCAAGCTCGCGTGGTTCGAGGCGCTCGCGACGCACCTGCGCGGGCTGCACCGGCAGGACCGTCCCGCGGTCCTGTGCGGCGACTTCAACATCTGCCCGGCCCCGATCGACAGCTGGAACGAGGACCTGCTGCGGGGCACGATCTTCCACACCGCCGAGGAGCGCGCCCGCTTCGCGGCGATCGTCGAGGGGGGCCTGCTCGACCTGTTCCGCCGGCTCCATCCCGAGGCGCGCTCATTCTCGTGGTGGGACTACCGCGCCGGGGCTTTCCCGCGCAACCAGGGGCTTCGGCTCGACCTTCTCCTGGCGACCCGGGACATCGCCGAGCGCCTGCAAGCCGTCGAGATCGATCGCGATTACCGGAAGAAGAAGGACGATCGGATCCCCTCGGATCACGCGCCGGTCTTCGCCGACCTGTAAGCGACCTCGCTCGAGCCACCCGGTCGCCGAGCCCCGTTCGCCGGGCCGCTCATGGCCTGATTCTCATAATCAGAGTGTTCGAGTCGCCGAGCCCGAGGCCGGCACCGAGCAGCGTCACTCGGTACTCGCCGGGCCGCGCGAGCCGGTAGCCGCGAGCGCCGTTCAGCAGGACGTTGAGGGTGGCGCTGGCGCCAGGCTGCAGGGTCATCATGCGCGCCGGCCCCCGATTTTGAATCGGATCGGCGGCGGCGCTCCCCTGCGGGTCGAGAACCCGGAAGCGCGCCGTCCCGTCGGCGACCGAGAGCGCGGCCGGCACCTGGACCGCCTTCCCAGTTCGGTTTTCGATGGTGACCAAGAGCTCGATGACCTCCGCGGCCCGGTATGCGGAGCTCCGTGCCGCGATGGTGGTGATGACACCCGGGATCGGCGCGGCGGCATCGACCGCGACCGACCCGCCAAGTGCTCGCCCGTACGCGGCTGTCGCGCCGGCGGTCTTCACTTCGATCTCCTGGATCGAGTTCAGGTTCAACTCCTGGCCGCGCTCGCCTGTGAGCGGGTCGCCGGCCGAGACTCCGTCCACCAGAGTGACCACGTCGACATCGCGGGAGCCGTGGATGGTTGGTTTCCCGTCCCCGTCGACACCGGGGCCCAGAATCAAGACCTCCTGATAGTCCCGGCCCAGGATCGGCAGCGAATCGATGAATGCGGAGGAGAACTGGGTCGTCGTGGCTTGCGATTGCGCGGCGACCCGGACGCGCTCCATCATCTCGACTCCCGCCGGGGCGCCGTAGGTCATGTCGTAGCTGACACCCGCCGGCGTGCAGACCGGCACCTCGACCAGCGCCGGTTTTCCGGGACCGGTGTCGACCCGGTCCTCGACGGCGACGAACGAGGTGTACTTCGAGACCAGTCGGTGGGCCAGGGCGACGCGGGTGATCTCCTCGACGAGCGCCGGCTGCGGGCCGACGATGAGCCGGTCGGAGAGATCCTCGATGCGGGCGCGCGCCCAGAGCGTGCCGATCGCCTCCCCCTCGTCCTGCCGGGCGGGGAGCGAGACGGTGAAGCGTTTCTCGAACGGTCTGCCCCCCAGCCGGGCGTGCAGGGTCACGTCCGCCTTCCCCGCCAGACCGTAGCGGCCATACACGGTGACGGGCTGGCCGAGGAACAGGTCCGGGATCTCGCGCGGATACATGTCGGTCACGCCGAGCCCCCCCCAGTCGATCTGGACGTCGGTGAGGTACGGGCTGCGGATCCGGTCGTAGAAGCGCCGGATCGCCTTGCCGGAATCGTCCCCCGGCAGGACATACTCGACCGCTCCCCGTCCGAAATCCGCCATCTTGTCGAGCAGATACCGGTTGACGCTGGTGCCGACTCCGAAGGAGAAGAGCCGCGCGCCGCCCAGGTGCATTGACGTGTACGCCAGGATCGCCTCCTCGTTGCCGATGTACCCGTCGGTCATGAAGGAGATGATGCGCAGGCGATGCGGATCCTCCGGGTACGCCAGGGCGGTCCTCACCCCCTCCAGCATGATCGTGCCGCCCTGACCCGACAGGTGGGTGACGTACCGCAGAGCGCGCCCGATGTTGCCGGGGGTCGCCAGGACGGGGGAGGGCTCGAAGGTCTCCGCCCCGTTCGAAAAGCGCACGATCTGGAACGTGTCGCGAGGATCCAGCCCCTGCAGGGCATAGCGCATCGCCTCCTTGACCTTGTCGATCGGGTCGCCGCTCATCGAGCCGGAGCAGTCGACCACGAAGATCATCTCCTTCGGGGCGATGTCGGTGGCGGGCGGCTTCGCTTGGGGCTGGATGATCATCAGGAAATAGCCGTCCCCCTCCCCGCGGTGGGACAGGACGATCAGGTTCGCGGCGTCGCCATCGACGCGGTAGCGCAGGACGAAGTCCCGGTTCGGGATCGAGTCCTCCTCTTTGAGCCGGATGATGTCGCCGCCGCGGCCATCGCTCTCGACGCGGATCCGGTGCGAGGGGGACATGAGCCCGCGCACCGTGGCGCCGGCGTCCAGCCGCACTTCGAGGGAGATGTCGTGCCCGGTGCGCGTCTCGGGACGGAGCCCGGGAGGCGTGATGCGCGACGCGTCCGGCACCTCCGTCGTATCGGGCAAGCGGCCGTGCTCCCCGGCCTTCACGGGAGCGCCCGGAATGAAGCGCGGGCCGACGACCATCGGGAAGGAGAATTCGTAGTCGCCCGAGGCGTAGGGGACGGTCTCGAAATAGCGGATCGTCACCACCACCTCGCCGCCGGGAAGGATGTTCGCCACCGACTGGGTGAAGATATTCGGTCGCTCCTGATCCAGCAGGGCGGCGATGTGACCGGCCTGGCGGGCCGCCTCGTACGCGGCGCGGGCCTCCTTCCGCTTCTTGATCAGGCTCTTGATCGTCCGGTCTCCGACGAGGATCTCCATGTCGTGGACCGCGGCGCGGTCGGGCAGCGGGAAGACATACACCGCCTCGATCTTCCTGTCGTAGGGATTCTGGAAGGTCTGGACCACCTCGACCTGCGCCACGCTGCCGGTGATCTCCGCGACGACGTCCGTGTGCTTCAGGGGGCACTGCTCGACCGGCCCGCCCGGCGTCACGACGCGCAGCTCGCCGCCGGTGGGGGCGGGCTGTTCGGCGCGCGCCATCGGGGGGGCCGCGAAGAGGAAGGCAAGGACGAGGCACAATGGGAATGGACCGACAGTCTGTTTCATCACGACACCTCCGACGAGTTCGCGGATTCCCCTCGTTCAATCTACGGTGATTGGACACGGAGCGCCGCCCGAAGTTCCCTCCACGACGAGACGGCGCGGTATCGAGGGCGCGGCGGGCGCGGCATGCGGACAGCACACCAGGCCGGCCGAGGACGCGGGGACCGGTCCGGACAGGTTTACATCCGCGCCGGGAGTGAAGAGAATGGCCCTGTGGCGCACACTTTCAGGGTCCGCATCGGCGCGCAATCGACATGATCTCCTTCGCCGACGTCGGCAAGCAGTACGGGAAGCAGATCCTCTTCGTCGAGGCCTCCTTCCAGATCAACGCCGGGGAGAAGGTCGGGCTCGTCGGCCCGAACGGTGCGGGGAAGACCACCGTCTTCCGGATGATCGTGGGGGAAGAGTCGCCGGACGACGGCGAGGTGGCGGTCCCGAAGCGGCTGACCATCGGCTACTTCCGCCAGGATGTGGAGGAGATGGCGGGGCGCTCGGTGCTGGACGAGGCCATCGCCGGCAGCGGCCGTGTCGGCGACCTGCATCACGAGCTGGAGTCGCTCCAGCACGCCCTGGCCGACCCGGCCCGGGCCGGCGAACTGGACACGATCCTGGCTCGCTACGGCGAGGTGCAGGAGGAGTACACGCACCTGGGGGGCTACGCGCTCGAGAGCCAGGCGCGGGAGGTCCTGCACGGGCTCGGGTTCGACGACGAGCGGATCGACGGCGACGTCGGCGCGCTGTCGGGCGGCTGGAAGATGCGTGTGGCGATGGCGCGCGTGCTGCTCGGCCGGCCCGGCGTGCTCCTGATGGACGAGCCGACCAATCACCTCGACATCGAGTCGATCATCTGGCTCGAGTCGTATCTGAAGGGCTACCCGGGCGCCCTGCTCATGACCTCGCACGACCGCGACTTCCTGAACCGCGTCGTCTCGAAGATCGCGGAGATCGACGGCGGCGAGATCACGGTCTACTCCGGCAACTATGACTTCTACGATCGCGAGCGCCGGCTGCGCGAGGCGAACCGCGAGGCGGCCTACACGCGCCAGCAGGCGATGCTCGCCAAGGAGCAGCGATTCATCGACCGGTTCAGGACGCACGCCGCCAAGGCCGCGCAGGTGCAGAGCCGCATCAAGGCCCTCGACAAGATCGAGAAGGTCACCCTCCCCAAGCAGCGCACGGTCGTGAGCTTCGATTTTCGCGACCCGCCCCGTTCGGGCGACCAGGTTCTGGTGATCGAGAACCTCCACAAGGCCTTCGGCCGGCGTGTCCTCTACGAGGGGATGAACCTGACGATCCGGCGCGGCGAGCGGTGGGCGGTCATGGGCCGGAACGGCGCCGGCAAGACGACCCTGCTGAAGATCATTGCGGGCGTGCTGTCCCCCGATGCGGGCAACGTCCGGCTCGGCGCCGCCCTCAAGATGGGCTACTTCGCCCAGCAGTCGCTCGACGTCCTCAACACGGATCTCACGGTCTTCGAGCAGCTGCAGGCCGATTTCCCGCTCGAGGGGGCCGGGATGCTCCGCTCTCTGGCGGGAGCATTTCAGTTCTCGGGAGACGACGTCGACAAGAAGATCAGGGCCCTCTCCGGCGGCGAGCGGTCACGCCTGGCGATGGCTCGCCTGCTCTTCGACCCCCCGAATTTCCTCGTCCTCGACGAGCCCACCAATCACCTGGACCTCGCGACCAAGGAGATGCTGGTCGACTCCCTCGAATCCTTCGCGGGGACGATGATCTTCGTGTCGCACGACCGCACCTTCCTGCGCGGCCTGGGGACCCGCGTGCTCGAGCTCGGCGGAGAGAGCGGGATGGGGCCGCAGCCGCACCTGTATCCGGGATCCTACGTCGAGTACGTCGAGCGGACCGGGCACGAGGCGCCGGGAACGCACGCCTAGCCCCTTCGCCAGGAAGCACCGCTCATGGGGCAAATGTGACCGCAGTGCCGCCTCGAGAGCGTCTGGAGCACCCTCTCGCTGAAGGTATGGCGGTCCCGGAAACAGGTCTCACTAACCGCCACTCCACGCACGCCAGTCATAGTTCGTGAAAGCGTCGGCGTCCATTAGCGGGATGACCGCCGGATGGAACCATCTGAACGATTGTATGCCAACGCGAAGTGAGCCGAGGGCGCGGCCCCAGCGATTGCGTTTCGTCCGATCGAAGCGGTTGCAGCCTTGGTCCCTGACCGTCAGTCCAGTGAAGCCAGTCGAACTCGTCTGTGAGACTCCTCGAAATATGTTGCAATAGGCCCTTGTTCGACTGCTCACTGTGCCTATCGCCAGGAGCCCAAAAGTGTCCGGACCGCCGTCATAGTCATTCAGATCGCAGACATTGTTATAGAAATCCACATCTCGGTTCACGGGAACGTCCTCAGCTTGAAGCAGGAGGCAGGACAAGCGCGTGACGCCGTCAGTGTCCATGTTATAGAGCAGATTGCTGTCAATCCGGCGTGTCTGAGTTGTGAACGCGGACGCACTAAGAAACTTTATCTGGACGGCGTTTGCAGTACAAGAAAGTGGATGAGACCGGGTGACGACATTTCCTGTCGCCTCGACCGGCGCATGGAGCGCCCCACGCTGGTCAGAAGAATCGCATGGCGCGGTAGCGTCATCCTCCATGTTCACGTCCTTGATGAAATTGAACAGACTCCGCCCACCATACATCGCCCCACCGACGATTCTGGAGATATAACTGTCGCTGACCAGGGCGCCGCCAGTATCCTGAGTCCTGTCGCCAGAGACAACAGCACCGCCTGGCGTCGAACCGCCTGTGAGATTGCTGTCGATGTTGACCATGAAACCATTGCGAACCGCCCACGAGGAAGAACTGGTGAAATTGGAATCGATGGCACGCCCCTCACGACCGTCCGCGCCGATATCCCATAGGGCAGCGCCTTCTACAACGACGCCTCCCTTCCCGAAGCCCAGGCCAACATGGACTGCACCATAGCCCGCGATGCCAGGAGCCTGGTGGATGATCACATTCCGCCACAGAATATTGCGCAGGACGGCACCGGAGGGAACGATTCCCAACGCCGCCCCAGCGCCCCAGCGGGCCAGGTGGAAACCATCCATGGTGATCCCATCCTGCGTTCCGGCAGGGTCGTCCATGAAGTAGTTGATGCCGGAGCCCATTAGGTTCTCGTCTTCACCTGGACAGGTGGTTCCAACCTGCGCGTCGACATCGTGGATGTAGAAGTGCCTGTACGTACGCGGAACGTTGGGGCGGGCGTCGGTGTTGCAGTCCGTTTGACTCACCTCCCACATCCCCTGCCGGGAGGCGAAGTTGTGGACATTGACGAACTCCATTGCACCTTCTCTCGAGTCTATCCTGGCACAGGTATCCCAAAGGACGGTTGAGCCGGAGCCGCCAGCACAGTTTTCAGCATCCTGACCAGAGCCTTTGTTGATTTCGATGTAGCGGAGATCGACTCCGGCCCCGTGAAAGTGAAACAGAATGCCATTGGTGATTGGATTCGTGCCTCCCTGTATCAGAATCGGCTTGAATACGACGAATTGGTCGCCGATTGCCGGAAGAGTGCCATCGCCATTGGCGGCGCCATCGGCGTCGCTATCAACCGGGGTCGCGTGGCGAAAGGGGCCGCCGTTGCCCGGGATCATGGTCAGAGACGACCAGCTGGCGGAGGAGGCGACGCCGCCAGGAGTCGAACCAGTCGAGTTGCGCGTGATCTGGTAATCGCAAGGACCGCCGCCACAGGCGGTTGCCGAGCATTCTGTCGTCGCACCGGCGCCGGTACAGCAAGCAAATGGAGCGCCGGCGCCGGTGCATTGATCTGGATAGCACGTCACCTCATACCAGAAATCCTGCGATTTGCCAGTTGTAAAGACGATGGTGTCACCGACAGCGCCGCCGGTCGGGGCCACTACTCCATCGGCGCAGTCGACCATGTCGGTGTCCGGCGTCGGGGCCGTCGCGCCACGGGTATAGTCAAGGACTGCGGTAGAAGCACGCTCGACACCACGCAGCGTTACGCTGGTGTAATTCGTTCCCGTGTCGTCCTCTCCGCCGAACATCGAGGGGCCCAGGAGCATCGCAATCCCGGCGCCCGTGCCAATCCAGGAGATTGTCAGGTCTTTGCCGTTGGAGACGAAAGTGCCGCGGGCATCGCCGACGTTCCCCACGACAAAGAAGGCTTCGCGCACAAAAATATTCAAAGGCGGTCCGTCGAACTGCATGACAACCGGGGAAACAGTGACCGTCGCCGTGCCGCCGGGCTGGATCCAAAGATAGTCGTAGGTCCTGGTGCCCGTCTGGTCCCAGCTCAGAGAGCCACCAGAAGCGACGACAATAGCATCCGTGGTCTGATCAGGGCCGCTGGCGTCAGTGCAGGAAGCGGCGCCTGACCAGTTCGTCCCAGAAGCGATGGTGCAGGTGCCGGTGCAGGTGCATACGTTCGCGAGAGCTGGCGGCACCATCAGAATCAAGAGCCCGGTGGCAGCGAGGATGCGTCTCATTTGAAGACCTCCGTTAATTCAACTGCGTGCGATCCAGATTCGGAAGTGACGGACGACGCCGTCCACTTGCCGCCGAGCGGCCTCGCGATCAGACACCAATCACCACCTCAGGCTGTATGGGGAATTTTAACATCAATTAGCCAGCCATCGTAGGGGTGCGGGGGGGCCGCGGGGTCGCCGATCGCAGCCCCCAGGCTGGCAGGCTGCTCGCGCGCCCGATCACCTGGCGGGACGCCCCAACATGCTGGCCACGGGTGGCCGCTGCCAAGGTGGTGGACGCGTGCCTGCAGGCACATCTAGAACGCACCATCCCCCTGCCGGAGGGCGCGTGTCCGAGCGCCGCCAACCGGAAGAGCCCGCAGAGCGCGACCGCAGACCCAGGACGATAGGTGCGGCGTCGTCCGCGAGCTGCTGTTGCGGGCGGAGCGAGACGCCCCGGTCGCCGTTTCCATAGTAGAAGAGCGCGCGCCTGTCGTCCGACTGGCCGTTGTCGTAGTAAAGCGCGCCGACGATCGCAGGGATCCGCGATCATCGGGACGAGGTTGTGGAGGCTGCGCTGCGTTTTATCCACGGCAGGGCCCCGACCAACACCGAAACTCAAGGCTCTGTACCGGCAGGGACCCGGGATGGCGTCAAGCTCCCCTACCCGCTCTGGGGACGGGAATATTTCGACGCGACTTTCACGAACGGCGCCGCGGAGGCCGGCGTGGGAACGGAGTGGCCCAGCAGGAGCTCGTGCGCCGTCACGGGAGGAAGACGCCTCGTGAGCGGGACCACGACAGGATCTGGGCGTGCAACTGGGCGTCGGTGGCGGCCTTCGCCGTTCGCCCGACCGGGCCTGCAACCGCGGCCGCGTCACCCCCCAGCGTGAACCGGTCCTTGAGGAGGTG
>DASYUH010000045.1 GCA_036001465.1 Candidatus Polarisedimenticolia bacterium | reverse complement strand
CTTCGCTCCGGCGGCCGGCCACGTCGGCGCTCCCCACAGCAAGTCCCGTGCCCGATCGGATCATCGACACGCGCCGTGCGCTCCAAGATCAAGGCGGATCGGAAGATGGGGCCGTGGGAGTGCGTCAGGGATGGCGCGGCGGGTGTATCGGATCGGAGCAGGTGGGCCGATTCAATCTGGAACATGCGCCGCGGCGGGACGCGGCTCGAGCGGATCCGGACTCCGGTCCTGCGGGCGGGTTCCGGGGCGCAGGCGCTCTACGAGCCGCCCCCCGAGCCGCCTCCTCCAGGACCGCCACCACCGCGGCGCCTGCGGCGCCGGCGCCTGCGGCCCGACCCCGGCGTCCCCGTGGTTCCGCCCCCCTGGCTCGGCCCGCCGTGGCCGCCTGCGCCGTGGCCGCCTGCGCCATGGCCGCCGGAGCCGTGCCCGCCGTGGGAAGCATGGTGCCCGCCCGCACCGTGGGAGTGCTCCGCGGGGGCTGCCGGGCCGCCGGCATCCTCGTCGGCCGCGCCGGCCCCATCGTCCAGCACGCCGCGCTTCGCCTCCTCCTCGAAGTGGGTCTTCAAGAGATAACCGACGATGGCGAGCTTGTCGGCATCGTCCAGGATCCCCTGCGCCATCGCCTCGTACTCGGCGCGCTCCGCGGTGGTGAGCTTCGCCGCCAGCTCCTTGAGCGTGTCCACGATCCGCCTCACTTTCCGGCGCGCCACCTCCTCGTCGGAGGGCACGTCGATCTCGTAGGCCTTCAGATGGTTGGCCCGCACCAGCCGGTTGAAGTTCATCAGGTCGAACGCGGAGACCAGGGAGATGACCCGGCCGGTCTTGCCGATCCGGCCGGTGCGGCCGGCGCGGTGGATGTACTGGTCCGACGAGTCGGGCGTCGAATAGATGAAGACGTGCGACAGGTCCTCGATGTCGATGCCGCGCGCCGCGACGTCGGTGGCGACCAGGTGCCTGAGCGTCTTGCTCTTGAAGCGGCGCATGACCTGCTCGCGCTTCTTCTGCGGCAGGTCGGAGGAGATCATGGCGACCGGAAGCCCGCGGAGCGCCAGGTACGACTGCACCAGCCGCGTCTCGGCCCGGGTGTTGCAGAAGATCATCGACGAGGAGGGGGCCTCGTACTCCATCAGGCGGTACAGCGCCCCCGTCTTGTCCATGCGCGACAGGATGCAGAACAGGTGCTGCACGTCGGTGACGTAGAGGGCGTCCTGCGACAGCATCAGGCGCTCCGGCTCGCGCTGGTAGCGGCTGGCCATCGCCTCGATGGCGGACGGGATGGTGGCCGAGAACATGAGCGTCTGGCGGTCCTTCGGCACCTGGTCGAGGATCTGCCGCACCTCCTTCTCGAACCCCATGTCGAGCATGCGGTCCGCCTCGTCGAGGACGAGGAAGCGCACGGCGTCGAGCTTCAGCGTCCCCTGGCGCAGGTGATCGAGGACGCGCCCGGGCGTGCCGACCACGACGTGGGCGCCGCGGCGCAGGCCGTCGAGCTGCCGCGACATCGAATCGCCGCCGTAGATGGTCAGGGCGCGCACCCCCGAATGGTGCCCCAGCCGGCCGAGCTCCTCGGAGACCTGGATGCTCAGCTCGCGCGCCGGGCAGAGGACCAGCGCCTGCACCCGGGGCTTCGTGGCGTCCACCTTCTCGATGATCGGGATGCCGAAGGCGGTCGTCTTGCCGGTCCCGGTGCGCGACTCGACGATGAGATCGCGGCCGGCCCGCGCCAGGGGGATGGAGCGCGCCTGCACGTCGGTCGCCTGCCCGTACCCCATCGCCTGGAGGGACTTCAGGATCGGCTCGGGGAGGTCGAGCGTCGAGAACGGCACCGGGACCTCGGGGAAGGCGGACAACTCGGTCCCCGCGGCGCGCACCGGCATCGGGGGGGGCTCGTCGCGCGGCGTGCCGCGCGGGCGGATCGCCACCACGCGCATCTGCCGAATCCGTCCGGTCTTCCTGGGGGCGTCTACCATCCTGGCGACAGGCTCCTGGAACTCCTAGACTCCGAGCGCTCCTCCGATGATCTGGCCGGTCGTCAGGATCGAGACCCCGCGCGCCGTCCAGTCCCGGACCAGCCTCTCCCCCTCCTCCGGGCGGATGGCGCGCGTGGCGTCCTCGACGAGCGTCACCCGGTAGCGCCGCAGCGCCAGAAGCCCCTCGACGGCGAAGCGGTCGCAGACGTCGAGCGCCACGCCGTAGACGACGATGCGATCCGGCCGGACCGCTTCCAGGACGGTGTCGACGTTCGGGTTGCTGAAGACATCGAAGCGCTGCTTCCGGAAGATGACCTCTCCCCCGCCCTCGAGATGCCGGCGCACCTTCGTCTTCAGCGCCTCTTTCTGTTCCGGCGCGCTGTCGATCCAGAGCGGCTTCCGCGGGCGCGTCGCCTCGACCCGCTCCTGACCCGCCGTGCCGGCCAGGCAGTGCGGCGGGTAGGTGTCCTTGTAATCCGGCGCATCCGAGATCTCGGCATCCTCCGTGCTGTGGTAGTCGACCGAGCCGAGGAGCGGGACTCCCTTCTCACGGGCGAGACCGGTCAACGCCGCGAGCCTTGGCAGGATGGTCTCCGCTCCCTGGATGTAGAGCTTGCCGTCCGGCATGATGAAATCGTACTGAGTATCGACATCCCAGAAGACCGTTCCTCGCATGGCAGGCCCGGATTCTATGCGGTCGGGGGGATAGAGGTCAAAGGAGAAGGGCGCCCGCCGTCCATCCCCGGATGCCCGGGAGGGTGAGATGGACGGCGGACGATGGGGTCACGACAGAGAAGGATGGCCAGTCTCCATCGCAGGAGCCGGACGCGCCACTTGCTGGAGGCGGCGCGACACTCCACCCCCACTCAAAGACATCTCCGCGCCGTCGTCTGCAACGAGCATGCCGCCGATCGATTCACCGCCCGCGGCGAAAATCCAACGCCTTTCTGTTTCAAGGACTTAAGGAATTCCGTCCGATTGCGGAACCGTGCGGTGGCCGGTCTCAACCCGGGAAATTGAGACTGTCAAAAACTGGCGATTGGGGTTGTGACAGTCGTTCAAGATGCGGAAAAAAAATGAGATACGACGCGATCTCAGAAGCCGGACCGCATGCGAAACCGTGAGACTGCGTTGGTCGAACCGGTCATCTCATAGGACGACTGGGTACACCTTGCGATGGACGTGAGCGCGATCCAGCGTCTTGCGGCCGTCGAAGTCCCAGTGCGCCAGGGCGACGAACTGCTCTTCGACGAAACAGCGCCCGATGATCGACTCGAGGTCTGTAGCCGACAAAGCCGGCAGGCGCCGCGTCTGTCCCTCGAGCGCGTTCTGTCCGGGGAGGATCGAGACCAGGGCGGGGCGCTCGTCGAACAGGACCGCCTCGAACTCCGGCAGACCCTTGCGGGTCAGCGGGGACATGCCGGCGAGAGCGAGAGTGTCCCGGCCTTCCTTGCCGGCGGATCGGGGCTGCAGCCGGAATCCCGTGTGCAGCGCGAAGTCGTCGAGGGGCTCGGGGCGCGGATCGGGCGGCCGGGGCGCCGGCACGACGGCGAGGAGGAGCTTCTGCCCCGTCCTCTCGACCGTGACGGTCGTCTCCTTGCCGAGGCCCAGGTCCAGGACGGCATCGAGCGCCGCGTAGTTGTCGGGTGTCGGGACGGTGCCGACCGACACGACGCGATCTCCGGGGCGCAGGCCGGCCTCCGCGGCGGGACTGCCGGAGTACACCCGGCGCACGGTGGCGCCGCGCTGCGGGTCCCAGCCTCGCCCTTCGCTCTGGGCGATGAGCGGGTCGTCCATCAGGATCCCGATCCACGGCCAGGCCGGCGCGCGGCCCGCGATCATCTTCTGCATGGCGCGGCGCAGGTGGCGGGCCGGGACGAACAGGCCGGAGGCCTGGCGCGAGGCGGCGGTCGCCTCCTCGGTGTAGGTGATCAGGAGGCTCGGCATGCCGACCAGGTGCCCGGCCTCGTCGACCAGGGCGCCGCCGGAGTTGCCGGGGCCGATCGGCGCGAGGACCTCGGCCCAGAACTCGAGCGGCCGGGTGCCGGCGCGCAGGCGCGCGTGCGCTCCCATCCTGGCCCAGCCCACTTCGATCCCGCGGTCGCCGCGGTTCCCCAGGACGAACAGCGGCGCGCCGGGCCCCGGCAGGCGGTCGGGGGCGAAGGCGATCGGCTTGTAGGGACCCCCTTCGGCGCGCAGGAGGGCGAGGTCGGACGCCTCGTCGATCGAGACGACGCGGGCGCCCACCTCGCGGCCGTCGAGCGCGGCGATCGTCACCTGCGTGCTGCCGGCCACGACGTGCGCGTTCGTCAGGATGAGGCCGTCCGCGGACACGATCACGCCCGAGCCGGCTCCCAGCCCCTCGATCGGCTCACGAAGGAAGCGGCCGCCGCGGAACACCGGGACCTTCACCACTTCACGGACGCGCACGCTGACGATGGCGCCGAACGCCGCCGCGACCTCTTCCGGAATCGTGTCCCGATCCGGTTTGGGGACCACGGATGCGAGCGAGGACGCGACGAGGAGAACGGCCAGAGTGGACGACGGGATGTGCATGACGGTCGGGAATATAATTCCCGGTCAAGCCCGAAGCCCGTCAAGTTGCGAGGAGAGTGAATGCACCTCAGGAGTGTGATCGTGCCGCTGATCCTGGCGCTCGCCGCCCCTCCCGGTCCGGCGCGTCAGAGTTTCGGCGTTTCCGGCGAGGCCGAAGTCCAGCGGCTGACCGAATTCCTGGGCTGGGCGCATCCGGCCGGGGACGGCTGCGGCCCCCCCGCGGGCATCCGCATCGTCGAGAAGTGGGCCGGCGGCCTGATGGCGCGTTACGACATCCCGTGCGGCGACACGGCGCGCCGCCTCCAAGGCGTCTTCGAGACGCGGGAGAGGGACGGGGTGTGGCAGGTCGCGGGCGGCTTCGAGGCCGAGCCGGAGCGGCTCGGCGCGGCGCTCGACGCGTCCCGCAGGAAGGCGGCGGAGGGGGGGCTGGCCCCGCCCGCGGCCAACCCGGGGACGGAGACCGGTCCGGAGACGCCGCTGGGCCTGATCACCCCGCCCCAGGTGACCCGCGACAGCCGGCCCGAGTATCCGGAGGAGGCGGGACGGGCGCGCCTCATCGGCGAGGCGCGCGTGGAGCTCCTGGTGCAGGTCCCCCCTTCGGGGGAGCCGCTTCGGACCAGGCCGCTGCGCGGCCCCGATCCCGATCTCGGAATGCGCCGCGCGGCGAGCGAGGCGGCGCTGCGCTGGCGCTTCCTGCCGGCCCGCCTCCGGGGTCTCCCGGTGACCAGCTTCACGCCCATCGACCTCGTCTTCACCGGGCTGCCTCCCGAATCGCGCAACTGGATCCACCGGGCGCTGTTCCACGTCGAGGCGATCGTCTCGGAAGACCGCAGGGTGGTGGACGAGGCGCGGGTGCGCCTCGAGGCCGGGGAGGCGTTCGAGGCGCTCGCGTCGGGGCCTTCGGTCCTGGGGGGCGGCGACTGGGGCTTCGTGTCCGCGGCCACCCTGCCGGCGGCGGCGCGCAAGGCGCTGCATGAGGCTCCGGTCGGCGGCTACGCCGGGCCGGTCTCGGCGGAAGGCCTGCATTACCTCTTCCTGAAGAAGGGGGAGATCTACTACGCGCTGCGCCCGCGCCCGGACGCCGAGACGTCCTACCAGATCGTGCACCAGCGCAACGCCCCCCCGGGCGAGGCCCTGCGGCTCGCCGTCGAAGGGGACATCGCCGACTACCTCGCCGAGACCCGGCGCCAGTCGTACGTCAACGAGGCGGCCCGGCAGATGGGGATGCGCCAGGTGCGGAAGGAGATCGGGCAGCTCCTGGTCCACACCGACGTCCTCGACGATCGGGAGATCGATCGGCTCGGACAGGTCGTCGAGGCGGCCGTGCGCGCGCACGAGGCGTTCTGGTCCCCCCTCGTCCCGCTGCGCCCGTTCAACCAGCAGGTCCTGGTGTTCGCCTGGGCGCGGCAGGGGGACCACGATCGCCTGCACCGCCTCTGGGCCCCCGGCCGCAAGCCGGAGATCTGGAGCTACGCCGGCGAGTACATCCCCGCCTCGCGCATCCTGTCGGTGCCGTGCGAGGCGATGCGCGGGCACCTGCCGATCCCGATCCTGATCCACGAGGCCATCCACATGCTGAACTACGAGAGGACCTACCAGGCGGGCGTCCGGCCGTCGAAATGGTTCGAGGAGGGGCTGGCGACCTACTTCGGCTACTCGCAGATCGGCGGGCAGCTGAGCATCGAGCCGGGGAGCATCAGGCGATCGGGGACGATCGTCGCCGGGGACGTGATGCTGCAGTTCGACCCGCGCTCCCCGCTGAACGACTATCTGAAGAGGATACGGGACGAGGGGGCGATCCCGTTGCGCCCGCTTCTCACCGCGCGCGCCGGCGATCCCTTCTGGAGCGGCGGCCGGGGGGACCTGGCGTACAACGCCTCCTGGACCCTGGTGCATTTCCTGCTGCACGGCGACAAGGGGCGCTACAAGGCGCCCTTCCTCGAGTACGCGCGCGCCGAGGCGGCCGGGGAGGGGGGAATCGAGACCTTCGCCGGGCTGTTCGGCCGGGACTTCGCGGCGCTCGAGACCGCCTGGCACAGATACGAGGAAAGCCTGTGAGACGACCATCTGCGAAAGGAGCGCCGGGACGATGAGCATCGTGGACGACGACCCCTCCGACGACGAGCCGCCCGAGGGGTACGCCTGGGACTTCGCGCGCCAGGAGCGGGAGCTGCCTGCCGAGGAGTATCGCGTCCACATGCACCTCCTCGACGAGATCGAAGCAGAAGATCTGGAGGAGCTCGATCTCACGGCCGCCGGCGACTACGTCCTGTGGGCGGCGGCGCAGGCGTTCGAGGAGCTGGAGCGCGGCGAGGAGGCGATGGCGCTCCTGAAGCGGATCGCCGCGGCGAAGTCGCGCCACCCTGCTCTCGACTACCCGGTCATTCTGCTGCGCCTGGCGGAGCGCCTGAAGGACCGGGGGGACTACGACGAGGCGGCCGGGGTGATCGATCAGGTGTCGAGGCTCGACCCCGGCCTGCGCGGCCGCTGCGACGAGCGCCGCGCGGAGATCCTGGTCCTGCGCGGCCGGGTGGACCAGGGGCTCGACCTGTTCCGGCGGGCGGCGAACGCCCTCCCGGACGATCCCTGGGTGCCGCTCCGGGCCGCCTGGGCGCTCATGGCCTCCGGGCGCTACGACGACGTGGCCTTCTGGATCGAGAAGACCGAGAAGGCGCTGAAGGACGTCACCGACGAGACGGAGGCCCGCCAGGCCGCCGACGAGATCGATCGCCTGCGGAGCGAGGTGGCGGAGCGCGCCGGTCGGCGCGGGCGCCTCGCGGCCGCCGAACCGGGCGCCGGCGGTGGCCCGGGCGCCGATCCCGAGTCGGTGCGCCAGGACATCCTCGCGGCGCTCGACCAGGAGGAGGCGCGGCTCATCAAGAACCCGCCGCAGTCGCCCGAGGATCGCGAGCGCGCGACCGCCGTCCTCGCGGCGCTCCACGCCCGCGCGTCACGCGCCTGGGACGACGCCGTCGAGGCGAAGCAGGAGGCGTTCATCGCCGCGTTCGACGATCTGCAGTGGGACGTGGTCGGCCTGGCGGAGCGCTTCGGGATCGAGCTGCCCGGAATCGACGAGAACTAAGAATGGGTCCGGAGACTCCGACACATTCCTAGGCGGCGGGCGCGGTCCCCTTCAGCCTGACCAGCCGATTGAGACAGGCGCGGTAGGCGAGATAGAGGATCGCCGGGAACGGCAGGACCCCCAGGACCGAGAGCGCTCCGAGCTCGCGAACGATCAGAAAGACGAGGGTGGCCGCCACCGAGCCCGCGACATACGCGGCGCCGGCCCACGGCGATGCATCCTGCCAGACCGTCAGGGGGGAGACGCCATCCTTGAGGGCCATCACGGTCGACACGAGAGCCGTGTTCACGAGGTATTGGACGAGCACGAGGGCCACGATCGGAACGACGAGGTTGGAGACGGAAAGCCTGGGACCCGAGAGCCCGCTCGGCGGGACCAGTCGGGTGAAGACCCGGGATGACATCGACATGGAAATCGCCATGCCGGCCGTGTTGAACGCCACCTTGTGCCAGGCGCCCTTCCTGCGTGTCGATGCGGCGAAGCCGTCGAGCGCCGCCGTCACCGTCGCCAGGTGCGGACCGAAGGCCAGGAGCGAGAGGAAGATGGAAGCGTCCGAGAGCGAGACCTTGCAGCTCGGCCCCGGGAGTCTCACGGAGAGCCGGCCCACGCCGATCGTCAGGGCCGCGAGTCCGAGCCACGCGAGGTGCCGCGCGTCGAGCCCCGCCGCGAGAATCTGCCGCAGGCTCGCCGCCAGGACGACGGCGCCGGCCGCCACCACCGCCGCGATGAACAGGCGCGCCCTGGTGTCGCGTGCCGCGGGCGTGGCCGGCTGGATGCTCACCTGAGCGTTCATGTCAGAACCCCCCCCAGATGAGACCGGCATCGTAATTGTTGATACCCCAGATGAGGCTCGAGGAGGACGGGTCGAAGAAGTCGCTCGAGATCACCCGGTTGGTCCAGATGGGGCCGGAGGCGTCCATCGGGCGGGTCCAGATCAGGCCGGAGGAGGTGCTCGTCCCCGAATCCCAGGTGACGCCGCACCACTCGTTGTCCTGGCCGTAGGCGACATAGTTCTGCGAGTAGAGCCCGTCGTAGTACGTGACGCCGGCGCCCCATGCGTCGAGACGTCCGAGGCCCCAGATCAGCGACTGCGAGTACGCCTCCTGCCGGGTGGTGAGCATGGCCATGCCCTGGAGCCCGCCGAATCCCCAGATGAGCCCCTGGCTCCACGCGACCGTTTCCCCCGAGATGGTGCTCACGGGCTGCGGCAGGGGCAGGTCGGCGAGCGTCGATCCGACCGGCAGGGTGCCTGCGTCCTGGCGCAGAGTGGCCGCCAGCCGCACCGCCCCTTCGATGTTCAGAAGCCCGGCGCCCTGCTCGAACAGGTCCGGCCCGTCCATCATCTGCGCCGAGTACATGAGGATCGCCTTGACCATGTTGGGCGTCAGGGACGGGTTGGCCTGCAGCATCAGGGCGGCGGCCCCGGAGACCACGGCCGCCGACATCGAGGTGCCGCTCAGCATCATGTAGCGGGCATTCGGCTTGGAGCCGTCGACGTCCAGCTCCTTATAGGTCTTGACCAGGTAATTGTCGTCCCGTTCCAGCGACACCATGCGGCCGCCCGGGGCGACCAGATCGGGCTTCGCCAGCAGGTCAGGAACGGCGGCGCCCGTCACGGGATCGATCGAATGGGAGAGGGTCGGCCCGCGAGAGGAGAAGCGGGCGATCTGGTCATCCGAGCGGGGGGCGGTGCCACGGCCGTCGACCGCGCCGACGGTGATGGCCGCGGGCGAGTTCCCCGGCGAGGTGATGCTGCCGTACGCCTCCTCGCCCGACGTCGGGTCCTGGCCGAAGTTCCCCGCCGAGGCCACGACCACGATCCCGGCGCTCGTGGCGCGGGCCACCGCCTGGCAGATCGGATCGTCGACATAGGAGTCGATCGGCGGCGCCGCCAGGGACAGGTTGATGACCCGGATGTTGTAGAGGGTCCGGACGGCGATGGCGCGGTCGATGGCCGCGACGATGCTGCTGACGTAGCCGTGACCGAAATCGTCCAGCACCCTGAGATTGACCAGGGTGGCGCCGGGAGCGATCCCCATGTAGTCGCGCCCGAACGCGTGCGAGGCGCCGCCGTCCCCGGCGATGATGCCGGCCACGTGCGTGCCGTGGCCGAAGAGGTCGTCGGTCTTTCCCTTGCCCGTGAAATCGACGCCCAGGACGACCCGCGACTCGGTCGTGCCGCCACGGATCAGGTCCTGGTGCTGGGGCGCGATGCCGGAGTCGATCACGGCCACGGTGACGCCCGTTCCGTCGAAGCCTCCGAACGCCGGCGCCCCCGCCGGCTTGAGGGACACGGCGCCCGCCGACCATGGCTTCCCCGCGCCGAGCGCCCAGGACATCGTGACGTAGGATGCTCCGGTCTCGAGGCTCCCGCCGCCACGGGCGTTCCCGGCGTCACCCTTGCCGCTGAAGGTGTCCCACTGCGCGGCCTGCTCCGCGCTTTCGGTCAGGGAATTCGCGTCGCCGTTGGTGCTGACGGTATCGACGACCAGCTGTCCCCTGCCGCTCGGGACGGTCACCGAGGCCGTCTTGGTGGATCCGATCGCGGACACGAAAGGACCATGAGGCGCGGTCGGATCGACGTGGAAGAAGGATACGGCGCCGCCCACCAGCTTCTTGGCCGCCGACAGGGTGACGACGACGTCGGCGGTGCCCGTCGCGGGGGCGGGCAGCTCCCACATCTCGGTGCGGTTCTGGCTCCCGCCCGCGTTCTGGAAGCCGATGCGCGTCAGCGCCGCCCCGCCGTAAGTGACGCCGGTCACCGAAGTGTTCCCGTCGCGCAGCGACACGCCGACGACCAGGAAGCGGTCCGGCCCCGAGCCGATCGTGTGGGGCCAGGCGAGGGTCGTGCCGTTGGTGCCCGGACCGGCCGCGCTGCTGCGGGCGTCGACCACGACCGGCGACGCGACGACCGTCTCCGCATCGCCTGCCAGGGAGAGCATCCCCGGGTAGACGAGATCGGCTCCGGTCGTCATCCCAACCTGGCTGGCGAGCGCGCTCACCTCGCGGTCGGGCGCGATGTAGCGGACGCCCGGCGTGGCCGCCAGCGCCTCGACCGCGTCGAGCGGCGCCTCGAATGCCATGGCTCCGGCATGACGGAAGTTCCCGCGGACCCTGCCGCCCAGCCTGGCGATCTCGCGGGCGAGGCCATCCGCATCGGCCCCTTCCAGCGTGGCCACCAGGCGGACCGTCCGGGACGGCGAGCCTTTCCGGGCCTCCTCCACCAGATCGGGAGCCACTTTGGATCTCTGGCTGGGAGCGGCGGCCGCGGAGGCCGGGGACACGCCGAGAACCACGAACAGGACGAGGAGCGACCGGCAGATGAAGTGGAGAGCGGAACGCCGGATGGGGGGCTGGGCAGCTTCGGGGGGACGGCGATCCGCGTGGCTCAGCGTCATCGGGCCTCCAAGGGTTCAACGAGCTGGCTGCGGCCATCCCGCTGGCAACCCGGCCGTCTCTCTCAGGAGACCCGTCGGCTTTCCGTCCCACCCTCACGAGTGGTTTGGCGCTGTCAAACGACCCTTGGCAAGAGCAAGCGAAGTGCCAGGGGTCCGACAGGCGGCAGGACGGGTCAGCTTCGAGGGCGGAAGCCCTGCCCCGGCAAGAGGCTGCAGAGGATCACGACCTTCCGTCAGCGCATCACGCGCGGCGTCAGTGCGCCGGCGCGGCGGCTGCGTCTGACCATGCTCCGGACACGCGGCCGGGCGTCGAGCCAGGCCTGCCCGCATCATCGCGCTTCAAGTCCCTGTGTCAGGCTGGGTTCAGGGGAGTGTCCAAGGGGCGTGCATCACCGTGGGGAGGTGTCGGGAAATCGCGGCAGGGTGGAGTCGGGGGAGAGGCCGGCCCCCGGCGCGCCGGAGCGGCACGGGGGGCCGGCACTGGACCTGGCTGCGCGCCTACTTGCTGCGCTCGAGCTCGGTGTCGATGATCTCCGCGAACGAGTTGACGTCGCGCGCGCCGACCATCGGGATGCCGTTGATGAAGAAGGTGGGGGTCCCGGTCACCCCGGCCTTCTGGCCGTCCTCGAAGTCCTTCTGCACTTCGTCCTTGTACTTGCCGCTGTCGAGGCAGGCCTTGAACTTGTCCTTCTCCAGGCCGATCGTCGCCGCGGTCTCGACCAGGTCGGTCGCCGCCAGCTTCGACTGGTTGGCGAACATGGCGCCGTGCATCTCCCAGAACTTCCCCTGCTCCTCGGCGCACTCCGAGGCCTGGGCGGCGACGTTGGCGTTCTGATGGAACGACAGCGGGTAGTCGCGGTACACCAGCCGGATCTTGTCGCCGTACTTCTTCAGGACCTCGGTGACCGTGGTCTCGGCGCGGCTGCAGTACGGGCACTGGTAATCGGAGAACTCGACGATGGTGATCGGGGCCTTGGCCGGTCCCTTCACGGGGTCGTCGTCCAGCGCCACCTGGACGCGGGGCGGCTCGAGCATCGTCTTCACCCCGTACTTGTCGCGCAGCGACTTGTAATACGCCCGCTGGGTGTCCGCCATCTTCTGGTTCTTGAGCATGGCGGTGATCTGCGGCGCCAGCTGCTCCTTCGTCTGGGCGCCGAAGCGGGCCTTGTTCTGCTCGTAGAAGGCGTCCACGTCGGCCTGCGCCGGCTCGGGCACCTTGTCGGTGATCTCCGCCTTCGTCAGCTCCTCCTTGGTCTTGCTCTTGGCGGCGGCCTCCTTCGCCATGATCTCGTCGTTGATCAGGCTCTCCAGGACCTGCCTCCGGGCCTCGTACTCGTCCTGCCGGACCTTCACCAGGGCTCCGGCCGCCTTGGCGTCGAGCTCCGCCATGGTGATCGTCTTGTCGCCGATGACGGCCGCGGCGGAATCCGAGGCGGCGCTCGCGGCGCCCTTCTTCCCCTTGCCTTCCTTGGCGGTATCGCCCGTGGCGGCGGCGCAGGCGAAGACGGTCGCGGCGCTGACCAGCGCGGCGAGGTAAAGGACCTGTTTGTTGCGGTGCTGCATGACGCCTCCTTCGCGTTCGTTGCGGTCGAGTTCGGGACAGTTCTTCAGGGTTCGGGGGGGATTCTACCCCCGGAAGCCCCGGCGGTCAAAGGGCGGGTCTATCCCTGGGGCCGCTGCGTGGCCTGCGGCAGCTGCCGCTGGATGCCGGCGTCGAGGGCCGCGGTGATCCGCGCCCGGGTCTCGTCCAGGTGCGCCCGGGTGATGACGTCGACCCGGGGCGCCGGCCCCTCGACCCGTCCGAGGACCGCGTCGATGCCGCGGCGAATCGCCATCAGGTCGGCGCGCGCCAGGGTGCGGGCGTCTTCTGGTGTGGAGGGCTCAGAGCCCACCGCCAGGCCGATCAGGGTCTGCAGATGCTTCCGCTGCAGGTTGCGGCGGAACGAGTTGATGCTCGCGCGGCCGTCGAGCTCGCTCCAGACGGCCCGGCGCACCGAGGAGAACATCTCGGACATGGTGAACGCCTTGTCCTTCCCGTCGTAGCGCTCCTCGATGTCGAGCAGGCGGCCCAGCGCGATCGGGTGGTACAGGCGGTCCATCGGGATCGACTGCAGGGCCAGGACGACCGTGTGGATCGGCAGGTCGATCCGCTCCAGGGTCCAGAAGTTTCCCTCGATGTCGGGGAAGCGCTCGACCGCCAGCTTGTTCAACAGGCGGGAGGGCAGCTTGAAGGCATCCGGACCGAAGATCTCCTGGTTGAGGAAGGCCAGGGCGGCGCGCTGCTCGGGTGCCGGCACCGGGTCGTACGGCAGGCGGCCGTTCGGATCGCCGATGTGGTCGCGGTAATGCCGGATGCCGCCGATGTACTTCGGCACGTTCAGCGCCGCCGGCGCGAGCTCGCCGACGGCCTGGGCGAAGACCACGCGCAGCTTCTGGTAGCGCAGCCCCGGCTCGTTGAAGCGGTCCTCCATCTTCCCGATCAGCTCGCGCGCCAGGCCGGCCCGAGACGAGTAGTAGGTCAGGATGTCGCTGCCGAGGTCCCACATGTTCGACGTCGGGTCGATCCCCTTGGGGGAGCCGGTGAAGGTGTCCTCGTCGGTGCCGTACGCCAGGCCCGGCTCGCTGACGCGCGAGGCGATCCGATCGAGCTCGGGCCTCTCGGCCGCGGTGGAGGGGGCGTCGATCGGCTTGTAGGCGTACTCGATCGCCCAGAAGTCGTACGCGCCGATGTTCCTCTGCCAGTACTCGCCCTGCGGCTTCCCCTCGGGGGCCAGGTTGACCGGGGTGTAGTCCATGACCGACCCGGTCATGCCGGCGCGCGAGGTGAGGGCGGCGTCCTGCAGCTTCTCGAACGGCAGGGAGTTGCTCGCCTTGAAATTGTGGCGCAGCCCCAGGGTGTGGCCGACCTCGTGCAGGGTGACGGACACGATGAAATCGTCGATGTAGGCCTGCTGCGCCTTCTCGTCCAGGCCGCCCCGGGCCTGCAGGATGCTCCAGCCGAGCGCCGCCTCGTGCGCCAGGCCGGTGGCGTAGTCGCAGTAGCCCAGGGAGGCCGGGGGAACCCCGGGCCGGGAGCCGGCGCCCAGGACCGCCCGTCCGGCGGGCGCTCCGGGCGTCCCGTCGAGGGCCCCGATCAGCGAGTCGAGAGGGAAGGGCCCCAGGGACGCCGTCCAGCCGGACAGCGTCCGCAGCAGGGCGGCCGTCTCCGCGGGGACGGAGCCGTCTCCAGGCCGGGCGGCGATTGGCGCGACCAGCTCTTCGTACTCGTGCCGGATGTTGCGCAGCATGTCGGCGCTGAAGCGGATGTCGGCGTCGAAGATCTGCCCGGTGTACGGATTGATGCGCGACGGCCCCTGCGCGAACCCGGCGTTCGGCGCCACGATCCAGCGGAGCGTCGAGTAGCGCACGTCCGCCGCGTCCCAGTCGGGATCGTCGGGCTGCTCCTTCACGACCAGGGCGTTCTTGAACCCGATCTTCTCGAAGGCCGGGTTCCAGCCGAGCACCCCCTGGCGCACCGCCTCGCGGTACTCCTTCGGGATCGAGTCTTCCAGGTAGAAGACGATCGGCTGCTTCGGCTCGGAGATCGCCGCCGCGGGGTCTTTCTTCTCCATCTGCCAGCGGGTCACGTAGCGCACCGTCGGCACGTCCGGCCGGTCGTCGGTGTAGTCCCCCATCATCGCCAGGAAATGCCCGACGCGATCGTCCGCCAGGCGCGGACGGAAGCCGGTCTGGGGCAGCCGCGACAGCGAGTAGTGGAAGCGGACCAGCATGCTCCGGGGATCGGCCGCGTACACCGCCGGCTTCTTGATCTCGGGAGTCTTGAAGTGCAGGACGGTCTCGAAGTCGAGGTTGTCCGGAAAGTTCTTCGCGAACGCCAGGGTGCTGCCGTCCCGGTCGAGCTGGTAGGGGGACTCGAACACCTGCTTCAGCGGCTGGGTCAACCCTTCGAGATCGCCGACGGCGATCGACCCCAGGTCGATCAGGACGCTCTTGCGATCCGGATGCGGCTGGCTCTCGACCTTCGCCTGCCCGACGATGGCGTCGGGAGCGGCGAGGGTCGCGGGCTTCCTGAGGGTGGACGACTCGTCGGCGCGGAACAACGTGTTCCGGTGGATGAGCTGCACCGTCTTGCCGCTCTTATGGAAGGCGACGACGTACTCCGGCAGCATGTCGCTCGGGTAGATGAACCCCTGGCCGATTCCGGAGACCAGCGTCGGGTTCAGCAGGAACGGCACGTCGAGCTGGTCGGGGGCGATCTCCAGGAAGTATTTCGCGTCGTCTTCCTTGAAGTAGACGCGGAACAGCCCCTGAAGCTCCTTGGTCCCCTTGACCACCTTGTCGAATGCGGGCTCCTTCGGAGCGTCCTTGTCGTCCTTCTTCTCGTCCTTCTTGTCCTTGGAGTCGCCGCCGTCGGTGGTCGCCGCCTCCCCTTTGGGCTTGTGCTCGCGGGCCTCGGGGGCGCTGGTGGAAAAGGCCGGCAGGGCGAGCCAGGCCAGTGCCAGGAAGACTCGAGCGGACAGGGAAAGAGCGTTGCGGGGGGTCATCATCGTCGGCACCTCGTGCCCCATGACCATCGTGGAATGGATCCGCCGCGGCAGGCGGCGGACGATACCAGTCGCACCGGAAGTGCAGGATTCTACCCGAAAATGGCCCTGACGGGGTACAATGCCCTCCACCCAAGACAAACCCCCGGCAGCAGGAGCATGCCCCGATGAAGTACCGACAGCCCGGATACCGCGACAGCGAGTACAAGGAAGAGCGCGAGAAACGAAAGAAGGAGGACCTGGGCCCTCGCGGGCCGCGCGAGCCGCGCGGCATGGCGCGCGAGGCGCGGGTCGTGACCCGCTGCTACCAGTGCGGCCACCAGGAGCCGTCGCCGGAGAGCCTGCCGACGAACGCCCTCTGCCCCAAGTGCCGCGCCGCCCAGCACTGCTGCCGCAACTGCGTCCACTTCGATCCCGGCGCACGCTTCGAGTGCCGCCAGCCGATCCCGAAGCGCTTCGACTCCAAGACCGCCGCCAACACCTGCGAGTCCTTCCGTCCCGAGACCGTCCTCGACGCCACCGGCCGGCGCATCGCCACCCCCGCGCCGGCGGCCGCCACCGCCGCCGCGAAGGTCAGCCCCGGTCGAGCCGCCTTCGAGGCGCTGTTCAAGAAGAAGTAGGCCCGCCGGCCCCTCGGGTGTTTCATCATGTCCCCGCGCGGCGATCACTCAGCGCGCGATGCGGAGCACGAGACGCGGAGCCGGCCGTCCGGCCCCCCTCGCACCGACCCCCCCCGCGGTACCTTCCGGTGCGAAAGGAGACCTGATGAAGACCCCGCCTCGGTATTCCTCGCGCCCGCTCGCGAGCGCCACGGCGATCGTTCTTGGCGCTCTGCTGACAGCCTCGCCGATCGACGCCGCGTGTCCCGCGGGCCAGTCGAACCCGATCACCTCGGGGTCGCCGGGTGGCCGCTCGCCGGTCCTCTTCGGCAATCTGGGAGGCGCCCCGACCGCCTCGTTCTTCGTCCTGGGCGCGGAACGCCGCGCGCACAGCGGCTCGCTTCCGCCTTCCGCCTGGCTGGTCAACCTGGGGGACCTCGACGGCGACGGCATTCCGGAATATCGGATCGATGCCCCCGGCGAGGGGCCGGGCGGCTGGGGGGATCCCCGCACCGTGGGCTGCCCCTCGACTCTCGTTCCGCCCCGCCCGCCGCTCGTCCTGGAGATCCGGCACGAGCGGGAGGATCTCGACGGCGACGGCAAGTTCGACGTCTTCGAGGACCTCAATCGCAATGGCCGGGTCGATCCCGGCGAGGATCGGGACGGCGACGGCCGTCTCACCCCTCCCGACGGATGCGAAGGGGAAGCGCGCGAGGACGTCGACTGCGACGGCCACGTGGACCTGTTCTGGGAGGACCTGAACTACAACGGCGCCCTGGATCCTGGAGAGGACAAGGATGGTGACCGCCGCCTGGACTACATCGACGAGGACAGGAACCACAATGGGATTCTGGATGTCGGAGAGGATCGGAACGGGAACGGTCACCTGGACACGCGGGACGCCCAGTTCGCCGTGGATTTCCCCCTGATTTTCCCGTACGTCGAGGATCGGAACGAGGATCAGATCCTCAACGATCGCCCGACCCCGCGCCCCGACGATGTCATCTTTCAGGGCATCCCGCCCGGCCCGCTGGTCCAGCTGCCGGCGTGGTACCCGTACGGCTCATTCGTCCCGGCCCCCGGCGGGATCGTGACCGCCCTGGTCGCCTGGAACGGCACGGCCTACAGCCTCGAGAGCATGCCGGCGTCGACACGGCTGGTCGCGTCCCCCGGGGACCTCGACGCGAAGAAGTTCCCGAACCGCTGAGCCCCGAATCACCGGGGCACGATCCGGCGACGACCTGCCCGCGCCGGAGCGGCGTGGTACGATGAATCTCCGCTATATCCTCGAGCTCGAAGCCTCGGAGCGCGAGGAGCCTGTCCGAGTATTCGGCCGGCGCTTCTCCGCCAGGACGGCGAAGGTCTCGAAGGCGATCTGCAGCGCCAGGAACAGGGTGGCGTCGGTCGGATCGAGGGGCGGGGCAATCTCCACCAGGTCCATGGCGCGGACCGGCAGGTGCTGCACGAGGCCGCGCGTCAGATCGATCAGCTGCCGGCTGGACAGGCCGCCGGCGACCGGGGCGCCGGTCCCGGGGGCGCAGGACGGGTCGGCCACGTCGATGTCGATGCTCAGGTAGATGTTGCCGACGCCGGCCATCCTCTCGCGGGCGACCTCGATCGCCCCCCGGATGCCGATCCGTTCGATCTCCTTGGCCGGCACGAAGCGGATCTCCTTCTCCTGCATGTAATCGAGCTCCACCTGGTTGTAGGAGCGCGTCCCGAGGATGAGGAGGTGTTCCGGCTTGAGACGGCTGCCGTCGAGCGCCCGGCGCATCGGGCAGGCGTTCGACAGCGGCGACCCCTCGTAGCGGTCGAACAGGTCGGGATGGGCGTCGAGCGAGACCAGGCCGAACCCTTCCGGGAAGCGGCTGGCAAACCCCCGCACCAGGGGAATGCTGACCGAGTGGTCGCCGCCGATCGAGAACAGGAAGGAATCCCTCCCGGCCATGGCCCCCGTCTTGAAGATCTGCACGACCGCCTGCTCGACGCGCGCGAAGTAGGCCTGCCGCGCCGCGTCGGCCGCCGGGCTGCCCGGGCGCGGCGCGGCGAGCGCGGACGCCCCGGACGCCCCCTCGGGCGCGACGTCCCCGGCGTCGCGCAGCCGCAGCATCTGCGGATCGACGACGTAACCCTCCTCGGAGATCGCCGGAGACGTCCCGGAGATGTCGCGCAGGCGGCGTGGCGCCTGGGACGCTCCGCCCCGCCAGCAGGCGCCGGCGTCATAGGGGAGGCCGAGGATGACGACGTCGTGAGGCAGCTCGAGCCCCGGCACCGCGAGCCCGCCCCATGGGTGGCGTTGGATCACCGCGGCATTCTAGGCTCGATCGATGGCGTTTGGAAGGACACGCCGCCCGAACTATGATGGCGGGACCATGAAGCTCCCGGGACCTGTCCCCGCCCTGATCGCCGCGGCCGTCGTGCTGCAGGCCTGCGGCCGGGCGGCCCCCCGGAGCGAGGCCGGAGCGGCGGCGGGGTACGCCCCCGCAGCGGGCGTGGCCTCGGACGCAGCCGCCCCCCTGGAGGCGGCCCCCGTCGCGACGGTCTCGTTCGGCGACATGGATCGGGTGCGCGCCGATCTGGCCGCGCTCAAGGGGAAGCCGGTGTTCCTGAACTTCTGGGCGACCTGGTGCGCCCCCTGCATGGAGGAGCTTCCCGATCTCGCGGCGCTGGCTCGCGAGGCGGGCGGCGAGAACATGGCCTTCCTCGGGATCTCGCTCGACTCCTGGGTGACGGGAGAGGGGACGGAGACCGGCGACAAGGTCCGGAAGGCCCTGGCCTCGGCCGGCGTCTCCTATCCGAACGTGGTGTACACGGGTGACCAGGACCCGCTGCTCGAGGGGTTCCGGCTTCCCGGGTCTATTCCCTACTCCATTCTGTACGACCCGGAAGGTCGGGACGTGGCGCGCTTCGATGGGCAGACTTCGATCGAGGAGGTCCGCCGGGCGATGGCGCAGCACGCCCGAAAGAAAGAGGGCGCTCCGCGGCCGCAGGACCCGTCGGCGTCACACTGAGGCCTGTGCCGGGGCGGGCCCGGGTCTCCGCGCGCAGCCCCACGCCGCCGGGCAGCGAACGGCGTGGACGGTAGTAGGCGCGCGCCGCCTTGACGCGGACCAGCTTCATCTCGGGATAGCGCAGCGCAGTCAGGCTGCCGCCATAGACGCAGCCGGTGTCGATGTTCACGGTCCTTCCGATCCACTCCGGGCGCCCCACCGGCGTGTGGCCGTACACCACCAGGGCCTTCCCCGAGTAGTCCGCCGCCCAGTTCACCCGGACAGGCAGGCCGTAGCGATCGGTCTCGCCGGTGGTTTCCCCGTGGATGGAGAAGCGCCGCCCCTCGGCCGAGTCGGTCCCGAGGTGCTCGGGCCTGATCCCGGCGTGCGCCACCGCGAGGCGGCCGCCGTCGAGGACCAGGTGGGGCGGGAGGCCGGCCACGAACGCGCGGAACCGGTCGACGAAGCGCCGCCGCGAGCGGGCCGGGAGCGCCCGGATCTGCCGGATGGTCTTCAGCGTTCCGGCGCTGCCGTTGCGTGCCCCGGTCTCGAGCGCGCGGAGGACCGTCACCTCGTGGTTCCCGGAGACCGACAGGGCACTCCCCTCGTCGACCATGCGCATCGCGATGCGCATGGCCTGCACGACGCCGGGGCCGCGATCGACCAGGTCGCCGACGAACACGGCGCGGCGGCCACGGGGGTGGCGGAACGCCCGGCGCGGCGAGGGCCTCCGGTAGCCGAGCCGGCGCAGCAGCCGGACGAGCTCGTTGGCGCAGCCGTGCACGTCCCCGATGATGTCGAACGGTCCTTCGTCGCGGGAGAACTCGAGCGGGCTGGGTGACGGGAGCGTCGGAAGTGCGCGCGAGGGCATGACGCCTCCTTCCTGGTACTCGGGCCTAGTACTCGAGGATCTCCTGGATCGCCCGGGCGACCTGCTCGACGCTCGGCAGAACGGCCGCCTCGAGATTGGGAGCGAACGGCACGAAGGAATCCCGCGCCCCCACGCGCCGGACCGGGGCGTCGAGGAACTCGAACGCCCGGTCGGCGATGAGGGCGGCGACCTCGGCCCCCATGCCGGCGAACAGCGGCGCCTCGTGCACGACCAGCGCCCGTCCGGTCCGGGACACCGACTGCAGCACGGCGTCGACGTCCATCGGCACGATGGTCCGCAGGTCGATCAGGTCGACCGACGGCTCCCCCCCCGCCCGTTCGGCCACCTGGCTGAGGGCCTGCTGCACCATGTGCACCGTCCGTCCCCAGGCGACGACGGTCAGGTCGTCCCCCCGCCGCACGGTCCGCGCCTTGCCGAACGGGATGAGATAGTCGGGGCCGGGCTCGGGGGTCTTGGTGTACACCTGCCGGTACAGCCCCTTGTGCTCGAAGAAGAGGATCGGGTCGTCCATCCGGCAGGCGGTCTTGACCAGCCCCTTGGCGTCGGCAGCGTTGCTCGGGTAGGCGAGGTACCAGCCCGGCGTGTGGGCGTAGAGGGTCTCGGGGGTCTGCGAGTGGAACGGCCCGCCACGGATGTAGCCCCCCACCGCCACGCGCACCACGATCGGCGAGGTCCAGGCTCCCGCGCTCCTCCAGCGCAGTGTCGAGATCTCGTTGCGTATCTGCATGTAGGCCGGGTAGGAGTAGTCGCCGAACTGGATCTCCACCACCGGCTTGTATCCGCCGATCGCCATCCCCTGCGCGACGCCGACGATCGTCGCCTCGGCGAGAGGGGAGTTCTCGACCCGGCCCGGGAACGCCTCGGTCAGGCCGCGGGTCACGCCGAACACGCCCCCCTTCGGGTCCTGGATGTCCTCGCCCCACATGATGATTTTCGGATTGCGCGCCATCTCTTCCTTGAGGCCGCGGTTGATCGCCTCGACCATCGTGATCGGCTTGTCCGAGACGTAGGCCGGCTCGGTCTCCTCCAGGATCACGCGGTCGGCGCTGAAGATGTCGGCCGTGGCGGAGGCCGGATCGGGGTAGGGGAGGGTGTCCACCTTGCGGGCGGCCTCCTCGACCTCGACACGGGCGCGCTCGCGCCATTCCTCCATCTCGCGGTCGCTCAGGATCCCCATCTCCCGGATGCGCATCTCCGTGTGGGCCAGCGGGTCCTTGCGGCGGGCCTCCTCCATGTCCTGGGGGGCGCGGTACTTGGTCTGATCGTCCGAGGAGGAATGGGAGTCTAACCGCACCACCATCCCTTCGACGAACAGCGGCCCGCGGCCCTGCCGCAGCTCCCGGACCAAAGGCTCGAGCGTGTGATGAGCCTCGGTGAAGCGCGTGCCGTCCACGCGCACCGAGCGCATGCCGAAGCTGCGCGCCACGTCGGCCAGCTCGGAGGAGGTCTGCTGCTGCTGCGGCACGCTGATGGCGTAGCCGTTGTTCTGGATGAGGAACAGGACCGGCAGGAGATCGTGCTGCGCCTTGTTGAGCGCCTCGAAGAACTCCCCCTCCGAGGTCGACCCTTCCCCGCCGGAGACGTAGACGATTTCGTCCCCCCCGGCCGCCTTGACCGCCTTGGCCATGCCGACGGCGATCAGGAACTCGGTCCCGGTGCAGGCGGTGGGCGACACCACCCGCAGCTCCTTCGACGAGAAGTGCTCCGACATGTTGCGGCCGAGCGAATTGGGGTCCCCCTCGCGCGACAGCATCCCCTGGAAGATGTGCTCGAGCGGCATGCCCAGCCCGACCATGAGCGCCTTCTCGCGATAGTAGGGGAAGAACCAGTCCTTCCCCGGCTGCAGCAGGAGGGCCACCAGGATCTGCATCTTCTCGTGGCCGCGGGCCGAGGCGTAGAAGGAGCATTTCCCGGCGCGCACGAAAACCCGGCACTGCTCCTCGACGTAATACGCCCGCAGCATGCGCTCGTACAGCTTGAGATACAGATCGGGCTTGACGCTCGGAGCGACCGATTTCGGGCGTGGGCGTTCCGAGGGCAGCTTCCTGACGGCCATGCGGAGCCTCCGGATCGGGATCAACTCCCATCGTACAACTTCACACTATGGAACGCCAGCGGGGGGCCGCTCCCCGGTCCCGCCAGGCCCTTGACGGCGCACGATTCTGTAAGCGCCCTTCGCGTGGAATGCCTTGTCGGACGCGGGTTTCTGCCTTGCCGCCCGCCGGGCAGGTCCTTATATTGCGAACGGCTCCCGGCTTCACGCCGCAAACCGAAGTCGCTGGCTGCGGGGGAACGCGTGCTCGGGAAAAAGCGACGCAAGTCATCCAGGAAGCGCGCGGAGGTTTCCGCGGCCGGCAAGCCCGCGGATGCCCCGGACCAGGCCGACGCCCCGGAGGAGAGGGCGGCCTCCGAAGGCACCATCACCCGCATCGGCCGCTACACCATCGAGTCGGAGCTCGGTCAGGGCGGCATGGGGAAGGTGTACCTGGCGCGCGATCCGGTCATCGGCCGCAACGTCGCCCTGAAGGTGATCACCATCCGGCCCGACCTCTCCGAAGAGGATGCGCGTCAGTACCGCGAGCGCTTCCTGCGCGAGGCCCAGGCGGCCGGGGCGCTGATTCACCCGAACATCGTGTCGGTGCATGACATCGGCCAGGACGCGGCGAGCGGCTGCCCCTACATCGTCATGGAGCACGTCCCCGGTCGCGATCTCAAGAAAGTCATCCTGTCGCGGGCGCCGCTCCAGCCCGAGGAGGCGGTCGGCGTCGTCGTGCAGATCGCCCAGGCGCTCGACTACGCGCACCGGCGCGGCATCGTGCACCGTGACATCAAGCCGGCCAACATTTTGATCACCGACCAGGGGAAGGTGAAGATCACCGACTTCGGCGTGGCGCGGCTCCCCGGGTCGGACCTGACGCGGTCGGACCAGTTCGTCGGCTCGCCGGGCTTCATGTCGCCCGAGCAGCTCAAGGGGGCGCCGGTCGACGGCCGCGCCGACCTGTTCTCGCTCGGCGTCATCCTCTACGAGCTCCTGACCGGCAAGGCGCCGTTCGAGGGGGAGACCGTCTCGGAGGTCCTGTACCGCATCACGACGCAGCCGGCCGAGCCGCCGAGCGAGGCGCACCCCAACGTCTCCCCGGATTTCGACCGTGTCCTCGAGAAGGCCCTCGCGAAGGACCCGGCGAGCCGGTTCCAGACGGGGAACGAGATGATCGCCGTCCTGGCGCCTCTCGGCGGCCTTCAGATTGATCCGGTCGAGGAGGCCGCGCCGGCGGGGGACGGGACGGAGGTCCGGTCCGAGGACGCCGCGTCGCCCGAGGCGGACGAGCTCGATGCCGTCGTCCCGCTCACGCCCTCTCCCTGGTTCACGCTCACCAGCCAGTGGCGCCTCGGCGCCCTGGTCGGCGTGCTCGTCCTGGCGCTGGTGGGCGTGAACATGGCCATCAGCCAGCTGTTCCGCGGGCCGCTCGGGCGCGCGGTGCAGTCGCAGGAGGAGCAGGCGCCGCCGTCCGGCCGGGTCGTCGTGCACCGCTCGCCCCGCGGCGTCGTCTCGATCGCCGGGACCAGCGTCCCGCCGCCGCCGGGGCGCAGCCCCTCCGGAGCGTCCTCCCCGAGCGGTTCGCTGGAAGGGGCGCGCGGGGGGATCGAGGCGGCGCGCGCGGCGGCCGACGAGGGCGGGCAGGACGCGATCCATTCCGATCGGCCGATCCAGGCGGTGTGCGCCATGACGTACGCCGGCCCGGTCGAGATCGCCCACGCGATCGAGGCGGCACGCCATCCTCGGCCCGGTTCCGTGCGCTCCTCCCGGCCGGTCGAGCGACCGAACGGCCGCCTCCGGGTCGAGGTGAAGCACAAGATGCGCTCCGGCCGCCTCCTGGTCCTGGTGGACGGCAAGACGGTGCTGTCGAAGCCGTTCGATGCGACCAAGGGGAAATCGGGGACGGTCACGCACGTGCTCTCCGTCCCGGCCGGCCGCCATGGCGTCGAGGTGCGACTCCTGGCCGACAAGGGCCAGATCGCATCCCGGTCGAAGATCACCGGAGTCGTGAAACAGAACGAAATCGCCCTCCTCAAGGGCGAGCAGCCGAACGCATCGCGCAAGGAGCTCGAGCTCGACTGGAAGGTCCCTCATTGATGGAGCGCACGATGAGCACATCGACCCCACGCACAGGCGACCCGATCCCCAGGATGCGCCATTCCACCGGCGCGTGGCTGATCCGCAAGGAGAAGCCGCTTCCTCCGTCCAAACCCCCCGCGCGCCCGCCCGCCCCAGGAGGGATCAACGCCCCGGGCGGGACCGCCGCCGGCGGCTCCATGATCTGCCCGGGCACGGACGGCGCCCGGCGCCCGGCGACCCGCGCGACCGGGACGGATCCCGGCGCGCCGGGCGCGGTCGGCGTCCCCTCGAGCGTCGCCCCGCGGCCGGCCGGCGGCGGGGCGATCGACGAGACCTCCCTCGAGTCGCCGGTCCAAAAAGTATTGCGCCGACCGTCGGCGCTCGGCGGAAAGTCGATCTACCTGACGGTGATCGAAGGGGACCTGAAGGGGAAGTCGTTCGACATCACCGGCCTGGGGACCTACACCATGGGCCGCCGGGACTGCGACATCGTGCTGGAGGACGAGAAGGTGTCGCGCAAGCACGCCTCCATCATCATCGTCCAGGCCGACAAGTACTCCGTGCAGGACCTCGCCAGCCGAAACGGCACCTTCGTCAACGGCGTCCGCCTGACACGCCGCAACATCCAGCACAATGATCTGATCCGGATCGGCAACTGCACCCTCAGGTTTACGGTGTTCGACGGACCCGTTCCCGTCGAAAAGTAACTGGCGCCCAACCCCCGGGTGAGGCGCCCTGCCCTGGGGATCCGGGCACGGGTCCGGCTCGCTGGCGCGAGCCTCCCCTCGGTTCGCCGTGCGCCGCCCATCGCGCATGAAAACGCGCGATGGGGCCCCGGCGCACGGTCTCACACGGCCCGGCTCCTCAGGGCAGGGCGCCTCACCCTGCGGCTACCCACCCGTCACTCGCCAACCGGTCCGCGCCGCGCCGGGTTCCTTGCGAAACACTTGCCTTGCGCCTGACCCATGGCTCCTGTAGCCTTCACGCATGCACACGATTCACACCATGCGCGCGAAGGCACGGCCGTGACGACCGGACAGCGGGAGAACCGGCTGGCGCGGGAAAACAGCCCGTACCTCAGGCAGCACGCGCACAATCCGGTCGACTGGTACCCGTGGGGGGAGGAGGCGCTGCGCCGCGCCCGGGAGGAGGACCGGCCGATCTTCCTGTCGATCGGCTACTCCTCGTGCCACTGGTGCCACGTGATGGAGCGCGAATCGTTCGAGAACGAGCGGATCGCCGCCATCATGAACGAGCGCTTCGTCAACATCAAAGTCGATCGGGAGGAGCGCCCCGATCTCGACGAGATCTACATGGCCGCCACGCAGATGCTCAGCGGGCAGGGGGGCTGGCCCAACTCGGTCTTCCTGACCCCCGACCTGAAGCCGTTCTTCGCCGGGACGTATTTCCCGCCCGAGTCGCGGCACGGCCGCCCGGGCTTTCCGGACCTGCTCGTCGGCGTGTCGGAAGCCTGGCGGGGGAAGAAGGACGACGTCGTGCGCGTCGCGCAGGAGATCGCCGGACAGATCCAGCGCCTGTCCGAGATGACCGCCTCGAAGCAGGCCCTGGGCCCCGCGATCCTGAACCGGGCGTTCGGCGACCTGGCGGGGCGCTTCGACAACAACGACGGCGGGTTCGGCGGGGCGCCGAAATTCCCGCACAGCATGGACGTGTCGTTCCTCCTGCGCTATCACCGGCGCACCGGCAATCCCGAGGCGCTGCGCATGGCGGTCCTCAGCCTGGAGAAGATGGCGCGCGGCGGCATCTGCGATCAGCTGGGAGGCGGATTCCACCGCTACTCGGTGGACGCGCGATGGCTCGTCCCCCATTTCGAGAAGATGCTCTACGACAACGCCCTGCTGGCGCGCTCCTACCTCGAGGCGGCGCAGGCCGTCGGACGGCTGCCGGTCTCGCCGGCGCTTCCCCAGGGGGGCGCCGTCCCCGCCGCCTTCTTCAAGGAGGTGGCGCGCGACACCTTCGAGTGGGTGCTGCGCGAGATGACCTCGCCCGAAGGGGGCTTCTATTCCAGCCTGGACGCCGACAGCGAAGGGGAAGAGGGGAAGTTCTACGTCTGGACGCTCGACGAGATCGCCGCCGTTCTCGGGGCCCAGGAGGCCGGCCTCTTCTGCAGCGTCTACGGCGCCGTGCGGGGCGGCAACTTCGAGCACGGCCGGAGCATCCTGCACCTCGAGGTCCCCGTGGCGCGGATCGCCGCCGACCTGCGCATGGACGAGGGGGAGCTGCGGCTGCGGATGGCGTCCGCCCGTTCCCGGCTGTTGAAGGCACGCGAGGGCCGGCCGCGGCCGGGACGGGACGACAAGATCCTGGCGGACTGGAACGCCCTGATGATCTCCGCCCTGGCGTACGGGGCGCGGGTCCTGGACGAGCCGCGCTACGCCGACGCCGCGGCCCGCGCCGCCCGGCTGGTGCTCGATCGCATGGTCCTGGACGGCCGGCTCCTGCACTCGTACATGGACCGGCAGGCGCGTCACCCGGCCTACCTCACCGACCACGCCTTCCTGGTCGCGGCGTTCCTCGATCTGTACGAGGCCACGCTCGACCCCGCGTGGGTCGGCGAGGCGTGCGCCATGGCGACCCGGATGATCGATCGGTTCGGAGAGGAGAACGTCCCGGGCTTCTTCTTCACCGCGCGCGATCACGAGTCGCTCATCGCCCGCACCCGCGAGGGGAACGACGGCGCCGTCCCGGCGGGCGCGTCGGTCGCCGCGCTCGCGCTGCCTCGCCTGGCGGCGCTCACCCTCGACGACGGCTTCGCCCGCAGGGCCGAGGAGACGCTCCGGCTCTATCGCGATCGGATCGAGCGCTTTCCCGCCGCCTTCGGCATGATGCTGTGCGCCCTCGATCAGCACCTTGCCGGCGTGCGGCAGGTCGTCCTGGCGGCCCGCAGGGACGATCCCGGGCTGCGTTCGTTTCTGCAGGCTCTGCGCGACTCTTGGAATCCGAACGCCGTCGTCGCCCTCGCCGATCCCGGCGCCCCGGATGCCGCACGCCTCGTGCCCCTGCTCGAAGGCAAGTCTCCCGTCGAAGGCCGCGCCGCCGCCTATCTGTGCGAGGGGGGCGCCTGCCGCCCCCCGGTCGTCTCACCCGCCGATCTCCGTCTCGAGGCCCCGGAAGGCCGTTAGGGTCTTCACCCTAATGCCTCTCCGGAGTCTTGACACTTCGTCACGGCGCTTTCTACAGTCTTCGTTTGGGAGCTGCCGGCATTCCTTTCCACAGGCGTCGGGCGGTCGGAAGCCGGGAGGGGCTGGCCTTCGAGGCCAGGGCTGAGAATCGCAAGCCAGGCTTGCAACACGACCGCCGCATGCATCGGACTTTCGTGTGGGGACTTGTATGGCTCGGGGAACAGTTGCCAAGGTCGTTCGCGATCGCGGGTTCGGGTTCATACGGGGAAACGACGGCAAGGAGGTCTTCTTCCACCGATCGGGCCTCATCGGAATGAACTTCGACGAGCTCGAGCAGGGCGCGGTCGTCGATTTCGAAGTCGAAAAGGGGCCGAAGGGACTGCGCGCGGCCAACGTGAGGAGCGCGCCGGGCAGCAGCGCCGCCGCGAACTGACGCCGAACACGCCGTCAGTGGGCCGCGACGTCAGCGGTCGTCCAGGTGCCGCGCGAAGTCGGCGTAGGGGGCCTGACTGCGCGTCACCCGCGTCAGGTTGAATCCTCCCAGGGCAATCCGGTACACCGCGAATCGGGCCGGGCTTCCCGGACGACCTCGGTCCACGATCGGACCGGTCGTGAACAGAAGGGTCCGCGCGTCCAGCACCACCGGCTCCGCCGCCCCGAACGGCAGGGTGAGCGACTCGGTGATCTGCCTCAGTCCGTCCCGCGCGCCCCTCCCTCCCATGACGTAGAGATGGGGCACCCCCTCGAACGGCGTGCGGCTGAACACGATCGACCCGTCCGGCAGGAACGCCGGCGCGCCGTCCGCTGAAGCGCGCCCGCCCGGCCCCGGCGACGTGCGGGGCAGCTCGAAGTCGGACAGGCAGACCGTTGACGCCTCCAAGTCGGCGGCCTCGACGTCGGGAATCATGTGGATGCGCGGGGTGCCGGTCCGGTCCGACACGAAGACGACCGACCGCCCGTCGGCGGAAGCCGAAGGCGCCCAGTCGTCCGCGGGATGGTGCGTCAGGCGCTTCTCGCCCGTCCCGTCGAGCCGCAGCACGAAGAGGTCGCGCGTCCCCGCCGGCGCGTCCGGCTCGCCCGGCGCGGTCCTCGCGAACACGATCCGATCCGTTCCGAGCGGCTCCGGGCCGGAATCGACCGCCGGTCGATCGGGCGGATCGACCGTCAGGCGTCTCGCCTCGCCGTCCGAGGCCGCGATGTAGATCTCGGGGTTCCCGTCGCGGTCCGACACGAACACGATCCGCCCGTCCGGCAGTCGCGCCGGCATGATGTCCCGGGTGGAGCGATCGCCCAGGCCACGGCGTCCCAGAAGGCGCGCGCCCCCGTCGCCGCTCTCCTCGTAGATCCGGAGCGCCCCGCTCCGGTCGGAGACCAGAAGCGACGGCCGTCTCTCGTCGATCGCCTCGGGCCGCCCCCCGCAGGCCGAAGGCAGTGCGAGGAGGAGCGGCAGGGCGAGAATCAGGGCCCGCACGCGGGCCTCGCGGCGCCGGTCGGGCGACCGGTGGCTCACTCGCTCCCCAGGACCTGCCGTCGCAGCGCCTCCATCGGGATGGCCCCGTATGCCAGGACCTCGTCGTGGTAGGCGCGCAGGTCGAAAGAGGCGCCACGCCGCGCCTCCGCGTCGCGCCGCAGGTCGCGCCAGGCCCGCCAGCCGACGTAGTAGGTCGGCAGCTGCGTGGACGAGAGCTTCGCCCGCCGGAGCTTCCCTTCCGCCTCGGTCTTCTCCTGGAACGTGCTCTTCATCATCAGGTCGAGCGCCTCCTTGTCCGTCATGCCGAGGACGTGCAGGCGGACGTCGAGGATGGCGTTGGCGAGCACGCGCAGCTCCTCCTTCCGGAAGGTGAGGACCATCCGGGGATCGCTCCCGTCGTGGAAGCCGAGCTCGAGCATCACCTGCTCGGCGTACTGCGCCCAGCCTTCGATGTAGGCGTTGTTGCCATACACGCTGCGCAGCACGCGGCGCCATTCCGGCTGCACCCGGTTGGCGTATTCGAGCTGCGTGTAGTGGCCTGGCATCGCCTCGTGCATGGAGAGCAGCAGCAACTTGTAGCGGTTGTACTCGCGCAGCTTCGAATCGGCCTTCTCGTCGGGCCACTCCTTCGGGATCGGCGTGACGTAGTAGAGCGACTTGAGGCCCGGCTCGAGGGGGGGCGCGGCGTTGAGCCCGGCGACGCTGTAGATGCCGCGCAAGAACGGCGGCGTCTCGATGACCGCCAGGTTGTCGTGCCGGGTCATGGAGACGATCGGCTCCTTCTCCAGGAAGGCGGCGATCTCGAGCAGATCCGCCTCGATCGTCTGGAAGAGACGGTCGCGCGCCGGGCGCTCGCGGCCGATCCGGTCGAGGGTCTCGCGGACGATCGTGTTGGTCCTGGCCTCCGGGTCCTTCACGGCGGAATGGTTCCCGTGGGCCGGGAACCACTGGTCGTGCAGCGGGGTCGCCAGCGCCAGCATCTCGGACCGCACGCGCCGCACGCCGGCCTCCGCGTCGCGCAGCACGTCCATCGGGTCGAGATCGCCCTGGAAATAGGCCCGGAACTTGTCGCCGTAGAGGCCGGCCCGGAGCCGCCAGTCGCCGGTCGAGCGCGGCTTCAGGTCTTGAGACAGGAAGGACCCGAGCCGGTCGATCGCCGCGAGCGCCGGACCGCGCGCGGCGCGGTAGCGAGCCTCCAGGTCGGATCCCTTCGGAAACAGCGCCGGCAGGGCGTTCTGGATCACGTCGCGGTTCCCGTCGTTCTCCTCGATCGCCACATCGGTGTAGATCGGCGCGCTCGTCCGGAGGGCGGCGATCGCCTGATCGACGAACGCCGGGGTCTTCTCCAGGCGGGCGATGACGTCGGCGGCGCGATCCGCGGCGGGGGCGTACTCGAAGACGACCGGGAAGAAGAGGGCCGTGCCGATCGACTCGACCGCCGCCGTCGGATTGGTCTGGGTCGAGCGCACCTGCTCCAGGTCCAGGAGCGCCAGGCGGCACTGCGCGGCGATGATGTCGCGATCGATCCGCTCCTGCGCCCCGAGCGCGCCGGCGGGGAAGTCCCGATCGAGGGCCGCGATCGTGTCCCGGTAGAAGCGCAGGCGCCGGACCTCGCCGGCCGGGGAGAAGTCGTCGAGCTCCCGATCGAGATCGAAATCCTCGCCGCCGTCCGGATCGCGGTACCGGTGCAGGCCGGCCAGAGTCGCGGCGGGCGGCGACAGCGCCAGGGAGCCGCGCGTGAAGCGCTCGGCGAAGGCGGCGAAGCGCGCGCCGACGCGGTCGCCATCCCGGGCGGCGCCCCGGTCCGTCGAGGCGCCCGTCCCGTCCCGCGGCTCCTCCGTGCCGCCCCGCGGCGCCGGCCTGCGGCCGCAGGCCCCGGCGGCGAGGCCGGCGGTCAGGCACAGCGTCACGAAGACTGCGAAGCGTCCGGACAGTCGTCGCGCGTGAGAGGATGCGGTCGTCATCGTCGCCTCCGTTCGAGAGCGCCTATCTTAGCAGGAGCCCGGGCGAATACCGGGACCCGCTTCCGGCGGCGTTGACGATTGCCGCGGGCGCCGTTAGGATCCATCGCGGGGACTGGCCGGCACGCGGGCCGGCGGAGGCCGGGAGATCATGAGCGACGAAGACCGGATCGAGCGCGCCGTGCTCCTCATGCAGAAGGCCTACGAGAGGCAGACGAAAGGGGAGCTGGACGAGGCCATCCGGCTCTATCGGGCGTCGATCGACGAGCACCCGACCGCCGAGGCCCACACGTTCCTCGGCTGGACCTTTTCATTCCAGGGGCGCTACGAGGAGGCGATCGATCAGTGCAAGATCGCCATCCGGATCGATCCCAACTTCGGCAACCCGTACAACGACATCGGCTCCTACCTGATCCACCTCGGGCGGATCGATCAGGCGATCCCGTGGCTGGAGCTGGCGAAGAAGGCCACGCGCTACGAGCCGCGCCATTTCCCCTACCTCAACCTGTACCGGGTCTACCTGAAGCTCGGGGAGCTCGACCGGGCGCAGCGCGAGTTGCAGCAGGCGCTGTTCATCCAGCAGACCCTGGAGCGGCAGGCCGGCGCCGCCGAGGACGATCCGGCGCCGGGCAGCGTCAACTGACGCGCGGGAGGCCGCGGCCGGCCGAGCGGCCACGCTCCTACGGGAAGACGCCCATCTCCATGTAGCTGCGCGCCACCTTGGTGATGGCGACGGCGAACGCCGCGGTGCGCAGGTCGGCCAGGCGCGCGTCGGCCATGAGCGCGTCGCGGATCTCCCGGTAGGCGTTCTGCATCGACCCTTCCAGGCCCGAGTTCACCAGGTCCACCTCGTCGGCCCCCCGCAGGAGCTCGCGCCGCTGCTTCTCGGGGACCGTCTTGCCGGTGACCTGCTCGATCGTGAGCACCAGCTTGTCGCGGTAGATCTCGTCGAGGCGCTTCTCCATCCGGCCGTAGCGGATGTGCGACAGGTTCTTGGTCCACTCGAAGTAGGAGACGGTGACGCCCCCCGCGTTCAGGTAGATGTCGGGAATGATCATGACGCCGCGCCGGTTCAGCGCGTCGTCGGCCCCCAGCGTGGTCGGGCCGTTGGCGGCCTCGGCGATCATCTTCGTCCGGACCCGGTCGACGTTCTCGAGGGTGATCTGGTTCTCGAGCGCCGCCGGGACCAGGATGTCGCACTCCACCTCGAGGACGTCCCGCGGCCCCGCGAGGTCCTTCCCCCCGGGAAACCCCTTGAGGCCGCCGGTCATGTCGCGGTATTCCGACAGGTGGTTGATGTTCAGCCCCGAGGGGTTGATCGACCCGCCGGCCACGTCGCCGATGCCGACGATCCTGCAGCCGTCCTCCTCCGACAGGAACTTCGCCACGTGGTAGCCGACGTTGCCGAACCCCTGGATGGCGACGCGCTTCCCCTCGAGCCCTCCCGACAGGCCGAACTTCTTGAGGTCGGCCTTGTGCTTGAACGCCTCGCGGATGCCGAACTGCACGCCGCGCCCGGTCGCCTCCTTCCGCCCGCGGATCCCCCCCTGGGTGACCGGCTTGCCGGTCACGCAGGCGAGCGAGTCGACCTGGCCGGGTGAGAGCGCCTCGTACGTGTCGGCGATCCAGGCCATCTCCTGCTCGCCCGTCCCCAGGTCGGGCGCGGGGACGTTGATCCCGGGGCCGAGGAAGTTCTTGCGCACCAGCTCGGCCGTGTACCGCCGGGTGATCCTCTCCAGCTGCTCCCGCGTGTATTTCTTCGGAGAAAGGTTGATGCCCCCCTTCGACCCGCCGAACGGCACGTCCACGATGGCGCACTTGTAGGTCATCAGGGCGGCGAGCGCCATGATCTCCTCCTGCGTCACCATCTCGCTGTAGCGGATCCCGCCCTTGGTCGGCTTGCGGTGCTGCGAGTGCTCGGCGCGCCAGCCCTCGAAGATCTCGTACTTCTCGCCGATCCGTACCGGGAACTGCATGTAGTAGACCGCGTTGCAGGCCTTGATCTGGTCCAGGAGCCCCCGCGGGACGTCGAGCGTGGCGGCCGCCTTGTCGAACTGCCGGCCGACGATGTTCCAGAGGTTGAGGTCCTCGCCTGAGGTCTTGCGGCGGTTCTCCATCTCGTCCCTCCCCACCCGGCCGGATGCCCGGACCGGCTCCCGGCGCCGCGTATCCTTGCACACCGGACCCGCCCTCAACAAGGACCGGGAGGGTGTCCGAGGTATTCGGCCGGGCCGCGCTCAGGGGCCGGCTCCCCGGCCGGGCCCGCCTATATATAATGATGCCGCCGCGTGGCGGCATCGCGCGGGCCCATAGCTCAGCCTGGTAAGAGCAGCTGACTCATAATCAGTTGGTCCCTGGTTCGAATCCAGGTGGGCCCACCGCGATCTCCCGGGAGGCGGGCGGCGTGACCGAGATTGGCAGCCAGTCCGAGATTGCGCCCATCCGGCGCCTCCTCCTCAAGCATCCGAAGGACGCCTGGGTCGACCGGCGACAGGTCGAGGCGCAGTGGCGCGAGCTGCGCTTCACCGGCCCACCCGACCTCGGGAAGGCGCTCGAGGAGTACGAGCGCTTCGTGGACCTGGTGCGTCGGCCGGGGACGGAGATCAGCTTCCTGCCCCACGACCCCGACACCGGCCTCGACTCCATCTACACGCACGATCCCGTCGTCATCTCGGGGCGCGGGGCGATTCTCTGCAGCATGGGGAAGGCCGCACGGCGCGGCGAGCCGGAGGCCGCCGGCCGCTTCTTCGCGCGGTCTGACATTCCGATCGCCGGGCGGATCGAGGGCGAGGGCCGCCTGGAAGGGGGGGACGTCGTCTTCCTGGACGCGCGCACCGCCGCGGTGGGAGAGGGGTACCGCACGAACGCCGAGGGGATCCGGCAGCTCCGGCTCATCCTGGCCGGCGACATCGACGAGATCGTCGCGGTCCCGCTGCCGCACTGGAACGGCCCCGAGGACGTTCTGCATCTGATGTCGCTCGTGAGCCCGATCGATCGGGATCTTCTCCTGGTCCGCTCGCGCCTCCTGCCGGCGCCGTTCCGGCGGTGGCTGCTGGGCCGCGGATTCCAGCTGCTCGAGGTCCCGGACGGGGAGTTCGACACGATGGGGTGCAACGTCCTCGCCGTCGAGCCCCGCTGCTGCGTGATGCTCGCAGGAAACCCGGGGACGGCCCGCCTCCTGAGCGAAGCCGGCTGCGAGGTGAAGACCTACGAGGGGGGCGAGATCTCCGCGAAGGGGTGCGGCGGCCCCACCTGCCTGACGCGGCCGCTCCTGCGCCGTGCGGCGTCCTAGCGCAGCTGCTTCGCCTTCCAGTCTCTGAGGATCTGCTGCGCCGCGTTGAAGCCGGGGGCGCCGGTGACGCCGCCGCCGGGGTGGACGCCTGCGCCGCAGAGGTAGAGGCCCCGGATCGGCGTGCGGTACCGCGCCCAGCCGGGGACCGGGCGCCCCAGGAAGAGCTGCCCGAGGTTCAGGTCGCCGTGGAAGATGTTCCCCTCGGTCAGGCCGAAGCGCGACTCGAGGTCGACCGGCGACAGGATGTCGCGCGCCAGAACCGAGGTCCGGAATCCGGGGGCGACCTCCTCGATGGTGTCGGTGACGCGGTCGGCCAGCTTCTCCCGCTCGACCGTCCAGGTCCCTTCCGCGAGGTGGTAGGGGGCGTACTGCACGAAGGCGGTCAGGACGGCGCGACCCGGCGGCGCCAGGGTCGGGTCGATATGGGTCGGGACGACGCAGTCGACGTACGGCTCGGTCGAGGCCCGGCCGTGCTTGCACTCGTCCCAGGCGCGCTCGTGGTACTCGAGCCCGTGGCAGACGGTGAAGTCGGACTTGTCCGCCGGCGAGAGCGTCCGGTTCTTCGGCCACTGCGTCAGGACCGGGGGCTGGGACAGGGCGTAGTTGATCTTGGCGCAGGGCCCGGCCATCTTGATGCGCGCGATGTCCTCGAGGAACCTCCCCTCGAGCTGGCCCGGCTCGAGGAGCCTCAGGAAGGTGCGCTTCGGGTCGGCGTTGCTCGCCACCACCCGCGCCCGGATCTCCTCCCCCGACGCGAGCACGACGCCCGCGGCGCGTCCCTTCTCGACCAGGATGCGCGCCACCTCGGCGGAGGTGCGGATGACCGCGCCGAACGATCGCGCGGCGGAGGCCAGCGCCTCGGAGATCGTCCCCATGCCGCCGTGCACGTGACCCATGTACCCCTGCGACAGCTCGTCCCCGCCCGACAGGCTGTGGAACATGAGGCCGGAGGCCGAGCACGGGGTCATCGGCCCGTTGTGGGCCCCGAGGACGTTGGAGGAGCCGATCAGGTTCTTCACCTCGGGCGACTCGAAGCGTCCGTCCACCAGGTCCATGACGCTGGCGGTCAGGAATTGCGTCAGGCGGCCGGCATCCTCGTCGTCGAGGCGGCGCAGGCGCAGGCCGAGGCGCGCCAGGTCCCGGAGCGACGCCAGGCCGCCGTTGAGGGCGGGCGGCGGCTCCATGAAGAACGGCTCGAGGTAGGCCGCCAGCCGCTTGATCTCGGCGTCGAACTGCAGGAAGGCGCGGGCGTCCTTCGGCGAGAAGGCCTCGATGTCGGCGGCCGTGCGCCGGGGGTCCTGGTGCATGAAGAGCGCGCGGCCGGTGCGGCTCGGGACGAACAGGATCGGATCGCACGGCGTCATCCGGAGGCCGTACTTCGAGAGCCCCAGGTCGCGGATGACCTCGGGGCGCATCATGCTGGCGATGTAGGCGGCGGTCGAGGCGCGGAAGCCCGGTGCGATCTCCTCGGTGACGCAGGCGCCGCCGACGAGAGTGCGCCGCTCGAGGACGACGACCCTGAGCCCGGCGCGGGCCAGGAAGCCGGCGGTCACCAGCCCGTTGTGCCCGCCGCCGATGACGACAGCATCGCAGGCGTTCATGCCATGACCGGGTCGTCTTTGTATTTTGATCTCAGGAGCTCCCCCTTCGCGAAGCGCTCGAACCCGAGGGGGGCGATGTCGAGGCTGGTCCTGCCGTCGAGGATCAGCTCGGCGATCAGCCGGCCGGTGACCGGGGCCTCCTTGAATCCGTGGCCGGAGAAGCCGTAGCACAGGAGCAATCCCTCGACCCCGGGCGCCCGCCCCATGATCGGATGGAAGTCGGGGGTCCCTTCGAGCAGGCCGGCCCAGCCGCCGCGGGGCGTGCCGCTGGCCAGGCGCGGCATCGCTTTGGCCAGCCGCTCCGAGACGTCCTCGATGTAGCGATCGGAAGGGCGGGTGGGGTAGCCGTCGGCGTCGAGGTCCCCCTTGAAATAGGAGCTCCCCTCGGCCACCACCGTGTGGCCGGTCCCCTCGGGCCGGAACGACAGGCCGTTCACGAAGTCGTACACGCTCGGCGTGTCGATCGGATAGGTATCGGGCGCCTGCACGCGGATGACCGCCTCCTCGATCAGCTCGAGCTTGAGCGGCAGATCGAGGCCGACCATCCGGCCGATCCGGTCGGCCCAGGGACCGGCGGCGTTCACGACCGTGCGCGTGGCGATCGTGTCCTTCGGTGTTGTGACCCCGGTGACGCGGCCGTTGTCGAGCCGGATGCCCGTGGCCGGGGTGGCCTGCAGGATGGTCGCCCCCTGCTCCCGGGCGCGGTCGGCGAAGGCGACGGTCGTGCCGTAGCCGTCGCCGTAGCCGGCGTTCTCCTCGAATCCGAAGGCGACCGCCCCCTCCGTGTTGAGGCCGGGCACGCGCTCCCGGGCCTCGCGCGCGTCGATCAGCCGCGTCGGCACGCCGTGCTTCCGGCCGAGGGCGATGTTGTGCTCCAGCGCCTCCCGGTCCTTGCCGGTCACCATGTAGACCAGGCCGCACTGCACCCACCCGGAGTGGCCGCCGACGACCCGGTCGAAGGTGGAGAAGAAGTCGCGCCCCTGCCGGGCGATCTCCGTGACCAGGCCGGTCGAGTAGTGCTGCCGGATCATGCCGCCGGTGCGGCCGCTGCAGCCGGAGGCCAGGGTGTCCTTCTCGAGGACCACGACGTTCTTCTGGCCGCGCAGCGTCAGGTGGTAGGCGATCGAAGCCCCCTGGATGCCGCCGCCGATGATCACCACGTCCGCGGTGCGAGACATGACGAAAAACGCCCTCCTTCAGGGCGCGATCGAGACACGGGCCGATTCAATCGGAGAGCGAAGGATAGCACGGCGTTTCGCCCTGTCGCTCAGGGTTTCAGGATGTGGCCTTCGGAGCGGGCGACGCACGCCGCGACCGTGACGTCTCCGGTGACGTTCAGCACCGTGCGGCACATGTCGAGCAGGCGGTCGATCCCGACGATGATGCCGATCCCTTCGTACGGGACGCCGATGGTGACCAGGAGGGCGGTGACCAGGGGGAGCGACCCGCCGGGGACCCCGGCGGTGCCGATTCCCGAGAGGATCGACAGGAGCACCACCGTGATCTGCGCCTGGAGCGTCAGCGGGACGCCGAAGAACTGCGCCAGGAACAGGACGGTGATCCCCTCGTACAGGGCGGTGCCGTTCTGGTTGAGCGTCGAGCCGAGCGTCAGGACGAAGCCGCCGATCGGTCGCGGGATGCCGAGCTCCGATTCCGCCACGCGCAGGGTCACCGGCAGCGTGGCATTGCTCGAGGAGGTCGAGAAGGCGGTCAGCATCACTTCGCGGATGCGGCTGAAGAACAGCCAGGGGGAGTAGCGCGCGTAGTACTTCACGAGCAGCGAGTAGGTCACGAACTGGTGGATCGCCAGCCCCAGAAGGACGGTCACGACGTACCAGGCCAGGGCGGTGAGGGCGTCCAGGCCGGCGGTGGCCGTGACGCTGAACAGGAGCGCCGCGACGCCGTAGGGCGCCAGCTGCATCGCCATCCCGATCACCTTGAGGACGACCTCGTAGACCGCCTGCAGCCAGAGCAGCAGGGGCTCGACCGTCCTCCTGTCGACCAGGGTGAGGGCGACGCCGATCACCAGGGCGAACACCATCACGGCGATCATCTCGCCGTCCAGGGCGCCGACCATCGCCTTCACCGGGTTCTCGGGGATGAGGTCCACCAGGATCCGGAGCCCGGTCTTGGGAGGCGGCGGCGCCTTCACGGCGGAGGCGTTCGCGCTCATCACCTGGAGGAGCTTGGCGCGCGAGCTGTCGGACAGCCCGGCGCCGGGCCGGATGGCGTTCGCGAGGGTGACGCCGATGATGACCGAGAGGCTGCTCAGGGCCAGGGTGAAGAACAGCGTCCTCAGCCCGACGCGCCCGAGATGCCGCGGATCGCCGAGCTCGGCGACCCCCAGGATGATCGCAGCCAGGACCAGGGGGATGACCACCATGAAGATGAGGCGCAGGAAGATCTGGCCGACCGGTCTCGTCACGTTGGCGACGAACCCGCCCAGGAGGGGGCTGTCCCCCATGGCCAGGTTGGCGGCCAGTCCGAGAACGGCCCCGATGAACATGCCGAGGAAAATCCTGAAGTGCAGCGGCAGGCGGCGGCGCCCAAGGGGTGCGCGGCGAGGAGCGGGGACGTCGGCCAAGGAATCTCCGGGCGCCGGCCGGCGCCCGGCCACCCGGGATCGCCGGGGACCGCGGGGCGCGACGGGCGCCGGATGGTAGCACGCGCGTGCTATAATCGCGCCCCTTCGGGCAGGCAGGCTCCTCAAGGGTGTCGCGTGAAGCCGTATCCGCCGATCGACGATCTCATGATGAATGTGAGGCATTGGCCCGGCCGATCGCCGGGCCGGTCCCGCGGGTGCGCGGCCCCCGGGGTGCTTCCGCAAGGAAGCACCTCTTTTTTTATGTCCTGGGGAGTCGCGCCATGATGGAGGATCTTCGCAGGCTCGTCCGCCTCCAGGAGGTCATGAGCGCGATCGAGGGCCTGCAGGAGAAGATCGCCGCGATCCCCGCCGAGGTGGCGCGCCTGGAGAAGGACCTGATCGCCGCTCAGAAGGAGATCGAGAGCGAGAGCTCCCGCGTGCAGGAGCTGAACAAGGATCGGCGCCGTCTCGAGATGGAGCTCATGGGAGTCGAGACGAAGATCACCAAGTACCAGGGCCAGCTCCTCGACGTGAAGACCAACAAGGAATACCAGGCGATGCTGCACGAGATCGAGGCCTGCAAATCCGAGCGCGCGGCCCTGGACGAGAAAATCCTGGTCGAAATGGAGGAGAGCGAGAAGCGCAACGCCGCCGTCCGCGCCCTGGGGGAGAAGCTGGAGCGCCGGCGGCGCGAGACGACCGATGGCAAGTCGCGCCTCGACGCCGAGACCCGCGACCTCGAGGCCCGGATCGCCGCCCTGGAGGCGGAGCGCCGCCAGATGTCGGGGGCCATCGCGCCCGCGGTCCTGGAGCCGTTCCTGAAGGTGGCCAGGCAGCGCAAGGGGCTCGCCCTGGTCGCGGTCCAGGATGAGCGCTGTGGCGGCTGCCATGTCCGTGTCATGCCGAAGCTGATCCAGATGGTGCGCCGGGCGACCGGCCTCATCGCCTGCGACTCCTGCAAGCGCTACCTCTACGTCCCGGACGATTGGGCCCGCTCCGACGCGGCGGGCGCCGAGACCACTCCGTCGTGACGCCGCGCCCGGCCCGGCGCCGGTCGAAGCCCGCGCCTCCAGGCCTGGTCGCCCACATCGACGGCGGCGCGCGCGGAAACCCCGGGCCGGCCGGCTACGGCGTCAGCATCCAGGACGGGGAGGGCCGACCGGTGGCGGATCTCTACGGCTACCTCGGGGTCGCCACCAACAACACGGCGGAGTATGCCGCCCTCCTGGCCCTCCTCGAATACGCCGTCGCCGCCGCCCCCCCGTCGCTGCGCATCCTGTCCGACTCGGAGCTCCTGGTGCGGCAGATCAAGGGGGAGTACCGCGTGAAGCACCCGGGCCTCCAGGTCCTGCACGGCGCCGCCCGCCGCCTGATGAGCGGCCTGCCGTCGGTCGTCGTCGAGCATGTGCGCCGCGAGCAGAACCGCGCGGCCGACGCGCTCGCCAATCGCGCCATGGACCTGCGGGAAAGCTCCGGCCCGCTCCCCCGGGTCCTGCGCGATCTGCCGCCGCTCCCGTTTCAGCCCCGACTCCCGTAGGGGAGCCGGGCAGCGAAAGCCGGGCGGCGACGGTTTGACAGGCCCCGTCCCCCCGCTATATTGATTGCCTATGGCACAGGGGCCGGCCGCGGCGGGATCGATCGCAGCCAACTTGACGCGCCTCCGCGGGCGGATCGCGGCGGCGGCCCGCCGCGCGAACCGGGATCCCGGCTCGATCGTGCTGGTGGGTGTGGGCAAGACGGTGGAGGCGGAGCGGATCATGGAAGCGGTCACGGCGGGGCTCCACGATCTCGGCGAGAACCGGGTGCAGGAGGCGCGCGACAAGGCGCCGCGGATCCCGCGGAGCGTGCGCTGGCACCTGGTGGGCCATCTGCAGGCCAACAAGGCGAACCACGCGGCGCGGCTGTTCGAGGTGATCCACTCGATCGACTCCGTCGAGATCCTCTCCCGTCTGGACCAGGCGGCCGCCCGTGAAGGGCGGTCGATCGAAGGGCTGGCCCAGGTCGACCTGGCGGGCGAGGCGACCAAGTTCGGAGTTCCTGTGGACGGCCTCGATGCCGTGCTCGACCGGGCGGAGACGTGCACGTCCATGCGGGTCACGGGCCTCATGATCCTGCCGCCCTACGATCCCGATCCGGAGAGGAGCCGTCCGCACTTTCGCCGCCTGCGCGGCATCCTCGAGGAGTCGCGCCGGCGCCACCCCCGGCTCGACCTGAGGGAGCTGTCGATGGGCATGACGGAGGACTTCGAGGTGGCCATCGAGGAGGGCGCGACGATGGTCCGGGTCGGCCGCGCCCTGTTCGGAGAGCGCCGCGCCGGCCCGCCGGTCGCGGCCGGGAACTGAAGAAGGAGGAGGAGCATGAAGATCACCCCGATCGACATCAGCAGCCACCGTTTCGCGAAGAAGATGCGCGGCCTGGACCCCGAGGAGGTCCGGTCGTTCCTGAACCTGGTGGCGGGGGAGTTCGAGCGGCTGGTCATCGAGAACAACGCTCTCAAGGAGGAGCTGGCCCAGCTCAAGTCGGGAATGGCCGACTTCAAGGAGCGCGAGCGGATCCTGAAGGAGACCCTGCTGACCGCCCAGAAGCTGGCGCAGGACATGAAGGAGGAGGGCCGGAAGGAGGCCCAGCTGGTCATCAAGGAGGCGGAGATCAAGGGAGGACAGCTCCTGGATCAGGCGGCGCGCAAGGCGGGCCAGATCGAGGGGATGATCCAGAACCTGAGGGTCGAGCGCGACGCCTTCGAGCAGCGCGTCCGCTCGGCGGTCGAGCAGCACCTGCGCCTGCTCGACATGCACAAGAAGGAAGAGGAGATCGAGGACCGGCTGCGCTTCATGAAGAAGCCTTCCGCCGGGGAGAAGGTCTGATCGGCCGGGGCCCGGTCCCTCGGGATCCGTCACGATGATCGACGCCGACCTGGCGATCGTCGATGCCGCCGAGCTCGTCACCCTGGCGGGCGCCGCGCCGCGCCGAGGCGCGGCCCAGGGCGATCTCGGCGTCCTCGAGCGCGGCTGCCTGGCGGCGAAGGACGGCCGGATCGTCTTCATAGGGGACGAGCGCGAGTACCGCCGGCAAGTCCGGCTGGAGCGCAGCGGCGTTGAGATCGACGCCACCGGGCGGACCGTCCTGCCGGGCTTCGTCGACCCCCACACCCACCTGCCGTTCGCCGGGAGTCGCGAGCGCGAATTCGAGGAACGCCTGCGGGGCTCGTCCTACGAGGCGATCGCCGCCCGCGGCGGCGGCATCCTGTCCACGGTCGAGGCGACCCGCAAGGCGTCCTACGACGCCCTGATCGAGATGGGGAAGGGGCGCCTGAACCGCATGCTTCTGCACGGCACGACCACCGCCGAGGCCAAGAGCGGCTATGGCCTGACGCTCGAGGACGAGATCAAGCAGCTGCGCGTGGTGCGGGCGCTGGACGCCATCCATCCGGTCGACCTGGTGCCGACCTTCCTGGGGGCGCACGCCGTCCCCCCGGAGAGACGGCGGGAGCGCGAGGCCTACGTGCGCGAGATCGTCGATCGGATGATCCCGGAGGTCTCCCGGGAGGGGCTGGCCCGTTTCTGCGACGTCTTCGTGGATGACATCGCGTTCACGATCGAAGAGGCGGAGCGCGTCCTGACGGAGGCGGCCCGGCACGGACTCGGGCTGAGGGTGCACGCCGATCAGCTGCGCGACGGCGGGGGGGCCGCCCTGGCGGCGCGCCTCGGCGCGGCCTCGGCCGACCATCTCGAGCACGCGGGGGAGAAGGGGATTCGGGCGCTCGCCGAGTCCGGCACCGACGCCGTCCTCCTGCCGGGGGCCGCCTTCTTCATGGGGCGCGGCGCCCCGGGGCTCGGGCGTCGCCTGGTGGACGCGGGCGTGGCCGTGGCCTTGGCGACCGATTTCAACCCCGGGACCTGCCCGACCGAGGCGATGTCCGCCATCCTGCCCCTGGCCTGCATGGAGGGCGGTCTGTCGCCGGCCGAGGCGATCGTGGCCTCGACGTTGAATGCGGCCCACTCCCTCGGCCTGGCCGGGCGGGTCGGGAGCCTCGAGCCGGGCAAGGAGGCGGACGTCCAGGTGCTCGACGTTCCAAACCACCTTCACCTGGTCTACCATTTCGGCGTCAACCACTGCCGCACCGTGGTCAAGCGGGGACGCGTGGTGGTGGAGGACGGTGCCATCGCCGGGACCGCGCCGGGCACTCCAGGGAATGGCGCGACAGACAGGCCTTCCGGCGGTTTCTGACCTTGACACCCCGGAGACAGGATCGTAGATTTCCATGCCACGAGTCGGCCGCGCGCTCAGGGGCCTCATCGACCGGCTGGCGCGCCGGCTCCGTGGTGAGGCAAGGGCAGGAGCCACGAGGACACGAGCCATGCTGACCGGACTGACCGTCGAGGAATTCGTGGAGGCCCTGGCCGCTCCCACGCCGACGCCGGGCGGCGGCAGCGCTTCGGCCCTGGCAGGGGCCACGGCCGCCTCCCTCCTCCGCATGATGTGCGATCTCACCCTGGGCAGGGAGGCGTACCGGTCGCACGAGGAGGCCGTGCAGGGAATCAAGGGGCGGGCCGAGAGCCTGCGCAAGGACCTCCTGGCGCTGGTGGACCGGGACGCGGAGGCGTACGACAGCGTGGTGAAGGCGCTGCGGCTCCCCAAGTCGACCCCGGCCGAGAAGGACGCGCGCGCCGCCGCCCTGGGCCGGGCCAATCTGTTCGCCATCGAGACGCCGATGGCGATCGCGGACGCCTGCGCCGTCCTGATGGGGATGGCGGGGGAGCTGGCGTTCAAGGGGAACGTCAATGCGGTCAGCGACGTCGGGGCCGCAGCGCTCCTGGCCTACGCCGGGCTGCGCGGGGCGATTTTGAGCGTGCGGGTCAACCTCAAGGGCGTGACGGACGAGGCCCGGGCGACGAAGATCCGCGACCGGGCGAGGCGCCTCGAGATCGACTCGGAGAGGCTGCGCGAGGAGTCCCTGACGGCTGTCTACCTGCGCACCGGCAGCCGCTGATCGAGGCGCCCCCCCGAGTGCCTCGTGCCCCATCCGGGGCGCCGTTCCGGCATTGGCGTTATGACAAAGACCCATATAAAACGTCCATAAATCATCGCTCCGCGGATATGGTTCGGATTGCTGTAAAAACAATCCGCATCATGAAACAGCGGGTTCTCCACCAAGAATCAAGTTGACAACCCCCCGGTACCACCGTACAGATAGGCCACTCATATCTGCGGCTCCGCGCCCGTGGGCATGTCCCGCCGGGCCCGGATGGCGCAGGGATGCAAGGACCGGGTGACGAGTCTTCGAGGGCGTACGAGGAATCAAAAGTCTTTACCGATGAACAGGCGCCTCCAGCTCCTGCCAGGCGCCTCTTCCCATTTCGGGAGGTCATGATGAGCCGAAGTGCCTATTTCAGGTCGCTCCGTGGCGTGCTGATCGCGGGCGTGATGCTTTCCCTGCTGCTGGTCGCTCCGGCCGCATTCAACTGGGCGAGCCGTGGTGGCCGGCAGAACCAGGTGCTGACCGAGAGTGGCGGCGCCCACATGGACGAGGTCGCCGTCGAGAAGTGGAGGCGCAGGAACCCGCCCCTGAACGCGACGGCGCGGCCCGAGGGGCTGACGCCGTTCGGCAAGGGGTTCAAGGCGGCCGAGGCGCGCGATCCGCGCGGGCTGATCTCCACGAACATCGGCCATATCAATCTGAAGAAGAACGACGCCCTGAACCGCGTCCCGGCCGAGTTCCGGGCGTCCGGACCGGGCGTCCGGGCCAACGGC
>DASYUH010000044.1 GCA_036001465.1 Candidatus Polarisedimenticolia bacterium | reverse complement strand
GCCGGCGGCATCCTGGGCCCGGGCCGCACCGACTTCTGCGATTGTGATTATTGCCAGGACGATGATTCCCTTCACGATCGACTCGCGTTGTCTCATCAGGCACCTCCTGGTTGCATTTGCGAGAGATCGATTCTAGTCGGTAGGAGAGGAATCGACCAGGAGAAAAATGGACGTGGTTCTTTTTCCAGCCCCTTTTTCCCCGGCCGATCAGTAGACTCCATCGAACACCGATGCAGCGTGCTTACCAAGGCCGCTGAAGCGATTGCCAGTTGCACGACCCAGGCAATCGGCGGCGGCAACACGATGCTCCACTTCGTGACCATTGTCCGCAGGGTCTGGCCCGAGACGCGTCCCAGGAATCGTTGTATCGCCCCGGCGCTCCGGATAGAATCCGCGCCGATGATCTCCCGAGACCTAGTGACGCGCCCGATGGTCCTGAGCCAGGCGGATAAGACGCTGTTGGTAGTTTTCGGGACCGCCATCAAATCCGCCGTCGATCTCGTGGTGGGCGTCACTCTCGCCCGCACGATAAGCCAAGAGGATTTCGGATCCTACCGCCAGTTCCTACTGATATTCGGGACGCTCGTAGGTTTGACGAGTCTTGGCCTCCCCCAAAGTCTCCTCTACTTCGTTCCCAAGCGCATCGAGATCGACGCACCTCAATACATCAGGCGAACATTCTCCCTTATCCTCGGCACCACCACAGCTGCCGTCCTAGCCGTCGCGCTATTGGGCGGCTGGATCTCAGATGCCTTCAACAATTCCGATCTACGGTCTCTGCTCTGGATCGGGTGCCTTTACCCGTTAGCCCAAGCGGCGACACAATGTCTGCCTTTCCTCTTGATCGCCCTGAACCGGCATGCTCAGGCCGCGTTGGTCAGCGTACTGCTGGGGCTCATCAACGGAATCGTTATCGTGGTACCGGCGCTGTGCGGGGCCAGTTTGCGCACTATCGTTTGGATCGTGAGCGCATTGTCGGGCCTGATGCTTGGGGCTACTCTCGTCATCGCGCGGCGTTGCAGTGGCGGCTTGAATCTCAGTAGCCCTACGGGTGTGACGCGTGACCTGCTCGGATACTCGCTCCCCCTTGGAGCCAACTCAATGTTGGGGACCGTCTACCAGAAACTCGACAGATTCCTCATCTCGCTTTACTACAACCCCGCCCTTCTCGCGGTGTACTCCGTTGGCGCGCTCGAGCTGCCGGTCGTACCGGTTCTTCCGTATACGGTTGGGCGTGTTCTTATACCCAGGTTCGCCGAACTACACCGTTCCGGAAGAAAGGCAGAGATCCTCCCCTTGTGGCACCGATCGATCATCAAGGTGGGGTTGCTCTTGCTACCCATCTTCTTTATTTGTTTTGCCATCGCTCCCGACATGGTGTCCTGGCTCTACGGTCCAGACTACGGCCAAGCGGCGGGGATTTTTCGGATTTACCTGCTTCTTTTGCCGTTGCGACTCACATCCTATGGTGCGATTCTTCAGGGCACGGGTGATTCCCGCGGAGTACTCTACGGAACGATTCTCACGGTGATTCTGGCGGGCATAATCGGAGTCTTGCTCATCTATCCTATGGGGTGGTATGGGCCGGCGGTCGGCGCTGTGGTGACGCAGGTCGTGCTCATCATCTATTTGTTGCAAAGGATACGCTTGCGCCTCGAATGTTCCTGGAGAGACCTCTGGCCCTGGATAAAGACTCTCAAATTGTTCGGTGCCGCAGGGTTTGCCGCTCTCCCGGCGTTGGCAGCGGCTCATCTCACTTCTGTCCACGAATGGTCGATTGTCGCTGGAATCGCAGGTTTCATGCTTGCGTTCATCGGTCTGGCGATGGCCTTCAAACTGGCCGATGACGAGGACTGGGCCCTTGCCCGGCGCTGGCTTACCTTGAGGGTGTTCTCATGACCACGCCCCCCGGGGTTGGTGGAGCGCGAGAATACGACTCCACGATCTTCGAACACAGTGCGCGTTGGGATCTCTCAATCGATCCCAAGCAAGAAGAAAGAGCTTCGCTTTCGCTGTCGTTGGTTCCTGCAACCGGTTCAACCGTCCTCGACGCCGGATGCGGTAATGGCGTACTTACACGGCGCATTGCTTCACAACGATGGGTCGTGGGGTGTGACACGAGCAGGAAGGGTCTGCGTGACCTCGGGCTGCCCGGTGTCTGCGGCTCCCTGACTCACCTTCCCTTCAAGGAAAGGTCATTTGATCTGGTCACCGCGTTCGAGGTCCTTGAGCACCTTCCGCTGGAACTGGGACAAAAGGCCTGCGCAGAAATCGCCCGGGTCTCCCGCCAGCACATCCTCATTTCTGTGCCTAACGGTGAGGATTTACAGGCCCGACTCACGCGCTGCCCTGCGTGTCACTCTCCTTTTCACGTTTACAACCACCTCAGGGCTTTTGATTCCGGTGACATGGCCCAATTGGTCCCCGGAGCACGTCTCAAGCACATAGCCCAGACATCGCACACCCATTCAGTTGCGGAACGTCTGCCCGTCTGGCTTCGCACCATGGGCCTGGACTGCTACACGTGGGCACCGAATGCCACCTGCCCTCGGTGTCGCAGGACCAATTTTTCTCCCACCAGAGCGCAGGTCTGGATGCTGCGCACCATCAAGCTCCTCGCCCGAACGACGCCGCGATGGCGTGTTGCCGCTGGATGGATCGTGGCACTCTACGAGCGGGCAACCTAGGAGCATCGTGCGGTGATTCCCTCTGGGTCCAAGAATGTACTGATGCTGGCTCCCTATTTTCCCCCATCCGGGAGAGTCGGGGCGAAGCGTGCGCTGCGCCTTGCGCGTCGCCTTGCAGCAATTGGTTGGAGAATGACCATCCTCACTTTGGATCTGCAATCCTCGGCACGGCTGAGCGAATTCACCGATGAAACCCTGTTGGAAGGGACAGAGGCATTGAACATCGTGCGTGTCAAAGCCTGGCTGCCGGGAGTACCACCAATAGGATTGCACGGCCCAACTTCACGTACCGAAGAGGGCGCAATCGTCGCGGCACGGATCCGTCACCTGCGGGGCAGAGTCATCAGGGAAATGTGCCTCCCCGATCCCTTGATCGGCTGGGCTCCCTTCGTTCTGCCCGCGGCTCTCAAACTCGTTCAGCAACAGCGGCCCCACGCTATCTTTGCCATGGCGAGGCCGTTTTCGTCATTGGTGATTGGCTGGCTTCTCTCCCTCCGGAGTGGCTGCAGTCTCATCCTTGACTATCGTGACCCTTGGACGAGCCAGACCGATCCTCGGTCTCGCCCGCCACTGTTCCGGCGACCTCTTGAGCGCTTCCTCGAGAGAGCCATCGCCCGCAGAGCCACGCACGTCTTTTTCGCCAGCCCGACACGGGCCCAGCATTACCAAGACTCGATTTGTCCTTCATCGCCGTCGAAAGTCTCCTGGCTTCCGAATGCAATCGATGAGCCTCATGCCCACCTGACATCCCAGTCGGCTTCCGGTGAGACTCCCTTCATTCTCCACGCGGGCAATCTTTATGGTGGCAGAACGCTCATTCCCGTGCTCAACGCACTCCAGGCCCTCGAACGAGAAGCTCTTCTCGAACCACGACATCTCATTGTGGAGGTCCGAGGGACTTTGGATCGCACCACGCAGGCATTTCTTGAGGTATCGCCCCAGGCAAGGTCCTATCTGCGTGTCGAGGCGCCTCTTTCCTATACCCGGATCCGACCTAGGATGCAGATGGCTCGCGCACTTCTGATAGTCGTGGCGCCAGAGCACTCCGCCGACATCCCAGCGAAGATCTACGATTATCTTGCGACCGAGCGCCCCATACTCTGCCTGGCTCCAGACAATTCTGAAGCGGGTCGGCTCATCCGGCACCTCGGAGCCGGAATCGTCGTCGACCCGTCCGATGCGCGGGCATTACGTGAGGCCATATTGACCATCATGGGGAACACGCGGGGGGGCATCCTTCGCGAGGACCGATTGTCAGACTTTACGGTCGCCTCCCTCGCAAATCGAGTCGAGCTTGTCCTTGAAGGCCTGCAGATGGCCCAGCGCGCAGACCATGTACCGGACTGAGAACGCAGCCGCGCGGCGCAGACGTGATGGTCAGCTTAGACACGGGATTCAGGACTCAGACGACCTTCTGGTGCCGCATCAGCCCTGCACCAAGGCCTGTCGCGGCCAAAAGATACGGAGCCGCATACGCCAGGCCCTGACCTCCTAGCCCAAAGACGAATGTCCCTGTTGTCGCACTGACGAGAAACGCGCCGAACAGTCGATTCCTTTCGTCACCTGATCTAAAAAGGTGCCACCCGATGCTCGCGCAACGAGCGAGAACTCCGAAGTACAGAGCCAGCCCGACGAGGCCCCCCTCCACCATGAAGCGGATCACATCATTGTGCGGCACGAGGCCCAAGGGCACGCCATGACGCTCCACAACAGTTCCGAGGAACTCGCGCGACATGACCTGGAACGAACCCACCCCGTGACCCATCAGTGGAGCATCCTTAAACAGGTCCCAGCCGATCCGAGCCAATACAAAGCGCTGGTAATAAGAGCTGTCAGGCTGAAATCGATTCATTACGATCGGGACGAGATAGCTGGAGAGAAGGCCCAGAAAGAGAGACCAAAGCAGGAGCGAGCTCGCGAGCTTCTTGCCCAGCATCAGCCAGCAGGTTATCAAGCAAGCCAGCAATACGATCCATCCCGTGCGTGAGAATGTAAACAGCAGGAGGGCGAACAGCGGCCCAAGGGTTGCCATGGACAGCGCGGTTCTACCTGCCACCCTCGATCGAGACGTCATCAGTAGCGAAGCCATGATGCACAGGACGAGAAACATGGCGAAAGCGTTGGGGTATCCGTGACCACCGGGGATTCTGGGCATGCCGTTGAACTGATACGTCAGGTTCCATGTCGCCACTTGCCAGAGTCCCATCAAGCCGGACGTTCCAGCACACACCGCCAGCGCCACGATTCCCTTCGTCACCAGCCGAGCGGGGTCCCTGTCAGCGGAGATGAGCAGTGCCAGGTACAGCGGAACGGCGTAGGCAATCCAGTTCCGAACGCTGAGCTGAGGCTCGGGTGAGGAGGCGATGGTCAGCAAAAGATATCCGGTGAACGCGATGATCGGACCCAGACGCCTCCACTCCACCTCGGATCTCCGCCAAAAGAGAGCGAGACTTCCCGCGCCAAGCAGGAGAAGGTTGCAGGCTCCCATCACGTTCAGCAACAAGTCGCTGCCCTCACCATAAACTGACAGTTGCGTTCCGAAGGTCTGAAGAACGGGTAAACACGCAAGGAACCCCAGCGCGAGAACTCTCGGAGACTCGATGAAAGCGAGCGACAGAAGGCCCAGCAACACCAGGCCAGTGGTGACGATTGGCGAGCGAAGATGGGCGTATGCGGCCAGGAGAATTAGGCCGAGCTGAGCCGAAAGCGACAGCACCTGCCGTCGTCTGGACGGATGCAGGAGAACCATTCTCGAGATTGTTGTGTTCATCGCTCGGCGAATGCGCGGACCGGGCCACGACTCCTGATGACCCCGGCCCGAGCCACAGAGACAAATACGCGTTCGTATGCGCCAGGCTCGGTGCCCATACTGTGATTCGTGAGGTAGGGCCCGTTTACCCCATCTTCCCCGAACGCGGGTCCTACCTGCAATACTCGGAGCATGGCGCTGGCAAGCGCTTCATGGTTATCGCGCTGTACGACCTCTCCGAGCTTGGTCGCCTCGATCATTCTCACCACAGGCTCCGCCCAATCGAAACTGATCACCCGCAGACCGCAGGCCAGTGCCTCGGCCACCACGTTTGGGAACCCCTCGGCACGACTAGTGACCACAAGACTGGCGGCGCGCTGCATGCAGGGCATCGGATCGAGAATCTCGCCTGGCAGTCGGCACTGATCAGACAACCCCAGTCTATGAACCAGGGACTCTAGACGGGGGCGGTCGGGACCTTCCCCGATGATCAGAAGACGGGCGGCAGTCTCGTTCCGCACAAGCTGGAATGCCTCAAGGAGCTTGTCAAACTGCTTGACCTCGATCAGCCGTCCTATGGCCAGAAACAGTGGGACAGCGCCCGACAGCCAATCGCCTAGAGCATCTGCGCCGTCGCTCGGGTGAGAAGGACGACCGACACTGGGGACGACGTTTCCCAGGACGTCACAACGGTTCTTGGGCACCCCGAAATCCTCGGCAATCACACGCAGTGCCTCATCCGTGACGCAGAGAATTCGGTCGGCTCGCGGATAAAGAAGCCGGACCAGCAGTCTCTTGACCCGTCTCCAGCGCACGCCCTTTCCCAGTCCCCAACGGTAGTTGCAGCGAACTCCGATCAACAGCGGGGTTGGGAGGATGCCCAGCAGCCGGGCGAACAAAGCAACGATATTTGCGCTGTCCAGGACTGCATAAACGACTTCGACGCGCTCGCGGCGAACGAGACGTGCCAGTCTCAGGACAGTCCTGATCCTTTTCAGGCCGGAATGCGGACCAAGGATGTGGACGGGGACATCCTCGGGCACGAGCCTTAGGCAGGCCCCACTGCTCTTGAACACAGCAACCGACATCCGAATCAGCTTCCTGTCGATCGCATTCAGAAGGCGGCAGGTTGCCTTCTCGCTTCCGCCCATCTCCAGGCCGGGCAGGACAACCAGCACGTGGAGCGGCGAGGTCACCGCTCGCTCGGTCTGATCTTCCGTCTGGCTCTCTTGTGTCACTTGGGCCCCCGCATTTGTTTGTCCATCGAGGGAACGCTGGTGGCCTTGGTGGCAACTGCATATCGAAGAGCACTCTCCAAGCCGTCCACCATTCTGTGCAATGAGAAGTCGCGATGAACCATCGCCCGGATCTGTTGAGAAGAAGCAAAGCGGACTCTGCCGCTGAGAATGTCTCCCAGAGTGCGCGCCAAATCGGCAGTATCCCCTAACGCCGCCAACGATCCATTGACACCCTCCACGATGGCTTCGTGCTCGGGGCTTCGTCCACACGCTGCTACGACCGGCAAGCCAAGCGCCAACGTGGTGATGATCCCCAGAGTCGCTCCGTGCGGGAACACTGCCACATCCGAAATCAAGGCATACTTCGCGAGCCCCGAGATCTGTCGGCCGAGGAATCGGACCCCTTCGAGCGCGCGGTCCCCAACCACCTTCTCGAGGCGTGTTCTATCGTCGCCATCGCCGATGACGATCATTCCAAGCGCCCCCGAAACAGTGGAGAGCTCCTCATAGGCGTCCATCAATGAATCGAGAGGCTTGCCCTTCTGCAGCGAGCCTATGTGCAGGAGGACCCTGCGCCCCTCCAGATTCAATCCTTGCTTGAGGGCGGTCAGTTCTTCTTTTCGGCCTTCCCACGCATCATGCTCCACTTCCAGGGGCCGTAAATCCACCGTGTTGGGGGCCACAAAGACTGCGCCAGGCTCGAGTCCAATTCTCTCGAAATACAGGACCGTAGATCGCCCGTATGTGACCACTGCGTCCGCTCTGCGCAATAGGCATCGGGCGAGGGGGTCGATGATTCTTCTGCCTAGGCGCTTCGGTTCAGACGGGGGGCGTCCCGAGTCCCAGAACACAAGAGGCGTCCCTGAGAGGCGGCACCATGCAACCAGACCAACATTGTCCAGGATGTTGGTCGTGCCCTCCGCGAGGACGACATCAAAAGCGCCACCTGCCAGGCGTCGCAGTAGCCCGGGGTGAACTGCGAGGAGGTAGTGTCGCTCATCGAGGCCAAATCTGGCTGAAAGCGTGAACAGGCGCACGGAACTCACGCCTGTATCCACGGACGCCTGCTGCCACTGTCCTCCATTGGCCCCGCGGCCGTAAAACAGCGTGAGATCGATGCCTGGCCGTGATGCAAGCGCCCGGAAAACGGGGATGCGGTAGGGAGCACAGAAACGCTGGACGACAGCAACCTTTAACACGGCATCCTATGTCCCGGCCTTCCGGGCAAGATACCAGAAATTGCCGCAGAACCAACGGGCAATTGAGAATGGCAGGACCTGGAAGAAATTGAGGACGGGCCAGATCCGGAGCCTTCTGATGAGCGGTGGATCGAGGACGATCCTGATGCGCCGCAGGCCGCATGCCGACGTCAGTTGATCGAGACAGGGCACGCTGAATGAGTAAAAATGCGTCGGGTGGCCTCGGAAGTAATCATCCCTGAGCGCCAGCCTCACGAGACTGCGCTCGAAGGGAAGCGCGATCGCCAGCACACCACCTGGCATGAGCACACGTGCCGCTTCCCGCAGCAGGCGAATTGGTGCATCGACGTGCTCTAACGTGTGTGAGATCAACACGCCCTCGAAGGAACCGTTCGCGAATGGCAGTCGATCGTTCAGGTCACACCGAATGACCGAGAGCCCGATGGATTGAGACTCCCGGAGATTGGGGACTGAGTAGTCAATACCCACGGAACCGGGCGCTAGGCGCTTCAGGTAGACACCGGTGCCGCATCCCAGATCCAGCGTGCGCCTGCCGAGGAAATACGGTTCCACGAGCCGGAAGGACGCCGCGTAGACCTCGGGAGCACGCAGGTGTTCATAGTCCCTGGCGGATTGTCGATCGACCTCCGTCACCTCGAGTGCAGACGGCAGAAGTGTCATGGTTAGCGCGCCCCGCGCGCTAGGAGAACGGCGGAGACGGTGCGTGCCAGGATTTTCAAGTCGAGAGAAAGCGACCAGTTGTCGATGTATGCCATGTCCAGCTTCATCCACTCCTCGAAATCGATCTGATTGCGGCCGTTCACCTGCCAGAGGCAGGTCAGGCCCGGCTTCATGCTAAGGCGGCGGCGCTGCCAGCGTCGGTAGGCGACCACTTCCTCCGGGAGGGGCGGGCGCGGGCCGACGATGCTCATATCGCCCTTCAGGACACTCCAAAGTTGCGGCAACTCGTCCAGGCTGAACCAGCGCAAGAATCTGCCGACCGAGGTAACCCGCGGGTCGTGCTTCATTTTGAAGACCGGCCCGGTCATCTCATTGAAGGCCGCCAGGGTCTGACGGCCGGCCTCGGCGTCGCGGCACATGGAGCGGAACTTCAGGAGGACGAAGGTACGGCCGTTCAGCCCGGCTCGCACTTGGCGGTAGAGCACGGGGCCCGGGCTGGTCAACTTGATCGCTAGGGCGATCAATAGGAAAACGGGGCTCAGCACGAGAAGTCCGGCGAGCGACAGGGCGACATCGATGCTTCGCTTGATCACGACTGCTCCGGCGGTGTGGGGGGTCGAACTGAAGGTCAAGATCGGAATCCCCTCGACGTCGCTGGCGTACGTCCGCGACAGAAGCGTGCTCACGAAGTCGACTTTCAGGTGGACCCGCACGCCAACCTCCTCGCAGGCCCAGATGTGGCGCTCCAGCCCGGGCAGATCTTCCGCCCTGACGGCGAAAAACACCTCGTCCACGACGTGCCGATCGAGGATGCCGGGGAGGTCCTCAACGGTGCCGAGGACTGGCCCCGGTATACCGCGGGCTTCGGGCTCACCTTCGAGCGTCACGTGTCCCGTAACCCGCATCCCCAGGTAGGCGTGCCGTTCTAGGAGACGACCGAGATGCGCCGCGTCCTCGCCCACTCCCACCAGCAGGATGTTGCGATAATTGAGGCCACGAAGGCGGACCTGGTTCTGCACCGCCTTGATGCAAAGTTTTTCCAGCAGGATGAGGACGAAATAGATGCCGAGGAAACCGACGAAAATCGAGCGACTGTAGGTCTTGTCCTGTACCAGGAAGATCAGGCTGCCCAGGATCGGCCCAGCGATCAGAAACGGCCGTGAGATCAGGAGGACGATGCCGGAGAATGACATAGTACGGATCGAGTCGTAGACGCGAAGGCTCCGGAACAGCAGGTGGAACAGCAGAAGCGACACGAGCAGCATCCAGAGGTAGGGGGTGATCGGGACGTACTCGAGATAGGGGAAGTGTCGCGGCAGAAGGGAGGTCCGGATTAGGTACGCCCCGAGGTACGAGACCACCAGGAGCAGAAGGTCGAGGCCGGCTACCACGATGGAGACCTGCCTCGCGCGTTCCTTCAGCATGGCCGACGTCGGCCAAGGACTATGGTTCGGTACACTTGTTCGGTGGCGGCCGCGATCCGGCCCCACTCGAAGCGTTCCGCCACGAACCGCCGGCGGGCGGCGGGGGCGTCCGGATCGCCGTCCAGGGAGAGGGACCTGGCCAATGCGCCACGGAGATCGACACGATCGCCAGTACGGAAGGTCAGGCCCAGGAAACCGTTTCCTTCCTCGGCCTCTAGGATCTCTCGGTGCTCCTCGATGTCACTGACGACGACGGGCAAGCCATGCGCCAGCGCCTCAAGGACCACGATCGGGTGCCCTTCCAGCTCGGAAGGGTTCACCAGGGCGGCGGCGCCGGCCAGGAGTGCCTCCTTGCGTTCGCCGTACACGCCCCCTGTGAACGCAATGCGGGAGTCTCCGGAAGCCTGTCGGCGCAGCGACCCTACGTGACCGTTGCTGAACTGCCCATCTCCGGCGATTAGGAGCCGCGCCTCCGTATCCCAAGCCCGAAACGCAGCGATCAGATCGTGCACTCGTTTCTCGGGGACCAGACGGCCCAGGAACAGTAGATATGGTGGCTGCCCTGGCGCGGCCTCAGCTGAGGCTACTTGCCTGCCGTTGCCGTGGAAAGAGACCCCATTTGGAAGATAGAGAGGCTCCCTGCGGTAGGCCTCTTTGAGATGACGCTGCGCTGCGCGTGAAACGGCGATGGTCGCATGGGGGAACAGCGTTGCCGAGCGCGCGCCAGCGCGCAGCGCCAGTCGCGCCAGAAGGCCCCATTTGCGGCGCTTCCAGTCGAGGGCGTGCACGGTTACCACCAGCCTCTTGCCCGCCAAGCGCGGGATCAAGCCGAACAGCGCCGGGCCGATCGAGTGGATGTGCACAACGTCGTAGTCCCCTACGGCGGCCGCCAACGCTCCCAGGAAGGTGTGGCTCGCTGCCTCTAGGTGCTTGGTCGGGATGGCGGGCAGGCGGCGTAGCCGCACGCCACGGTGAGTTGGCAATCGCTCTGCGCAATAGGCGGGCCGGCAGAATACCGTGACGTCATGGCCGCGGTCCGCCAGGCGCGCACTTAGCTCCTCCACGGCCCTCTCGACGCCGCCGTGGGTGGCCGGAAGGCCCCGCGAGCCCAGCATGGCGATCTTCATTGGTAGATCTCCCTTCCCGTGTGCGCACGCATCTTGCCGGCGGCAACCCAGCGCATGACCGCGAGAGGATGCGCCTTGATCGACTCGCGCGCCGTGCATACCATCCAACAGTTGACGCTGCACGTCGGGGCGAAGCGCCGGACCTCCTCGGTATTCTCCGAGCTCCATATATCCTCGAACGACTGCGTCCTGAGATCGCCCAGGCGCGTCTCCAGCATGTTGCAGGGGTGCAAGTGCCCGGAGGAGGAGAGAAAGGCCGACTTGCCCGCGGCGGTGCAGGGGATACGGCGCGGAAGGTCCCGCGCTTTGTCGAGAAGGCCCTGGTAGAAGAAGGCACGCACCCAGCGCTTGATCTTCCATCCTCGGAGGTCGTCCGCCCCAATGGCGTTGAGCTGGCCGCGCAGGACTTCGGCGTCAAGCGTATTGTTCTCGTTCGTCCGGAAGTAAATCCCCGAGTTGTGCGCCACCGCGCAGGAGAACTCGGCCCCGACTTCCTTCGCGAGACGGTGCACCTCGGCGAGCCCCGCCACATTGGCTTCCGTGGCGGTGAAGGCGAGACGAAGGCTACCCACACCCAAGCCCTTAAGGCGGCGGACCGTTTCCATGCATTTTCTGAAGCCATTCGGAATTCCTCGGATCCGGTCGTGCAGCCCGTCGCGCCCGTCGATCGAGATTCCCACGCCAACCTCCGGATCGACTTTCAGAATGTCGCGCATCTGTGATTCGATTCGCTCTGGGAGGAAACCGTTGCTCGAGATGATGATCCGCACCTTTGGGCAGCGTTTCTTGATGCGCGCCACAAGTTGTGAGAGGTCGGCGCGCAGAAATGGCTCGCCCCCAGAAATATTGATGTTGGTAAGCGTTGTGGGCAACTGCTCGACCGCCACATCGGGAACTCGGTGCTCGTCTTCGTTCTTCCAGATGTTGCACATCACGCAGCGCGCATTACAGGTGTCGATGACTTCAATGACTAGGTCTTTCAGCTCAGGCCGCATCAGTCACCCCCCTGGAGCGCGCCCGGTCATACAGTGCCATCAGGCGTTCATAGTGTGCCTGAGGTGAGAAGCGGGTTTCGACGAGCAGACGCCCTGCCGCGCCCATCGCAATCGCGGCCTTAGGATCACCAGCAAGATGAATGACGGCGCGCGCCAGATCATCAGGATCTCCTGCTTCGAACGTCAGTCCGTGTTGTCCGTTGCTTATCAGGTCCGGTAGAGATCCGTGACCAGTACCGACCACAGGTCTCCCCGCGGCAAATGCCTCCAGTACGGCGTAGGGCTGGTTCTCGTAACACACGGAAGGGACCACAGCCGCTATGGACCCCAGTAGCAATTGGTGGACTGTTTCTTCTCTGACCTGGCCCAAATACTGTATTCGCGGTTGACGCTCGCAAGCTTCAATGACGGCTTGTCGCATCGGGCCGTCCCCGGCTATCTTTAAGCTGACATCTCTCCACTTGGGGACTGATGCTAGAAGGGTGTGAATACCCTTGTCCTCTGTCAGTCGTCCAGCGTACAGGACGTAACCGAAATCACGCCGCGATTCGTCTGTCGAAGACGTAGGCAACGCTTCGTTTACATTTACAGATGGGGTTACCAAGAAGTTGTCCAGGTGAACCACTTTCCTGGGATAGAAATTGAATTCGCGCAGTTTGTCCGCCAAAAAGCGACTGGGGGTGAGGAACAGATCGACCGAGTCGAACAGCCGCATGGCGCGGTGCACGGCGCTTTCGAGGGCTGCGACGGCGCTGGCGGGGAGCGACCCGCGCTTGCAGCGGTTCACTACCATGCGGTGGAAGCGAACCGGTCGGCACTCATCGCACACACGACCGCGGGTGAACAGATTGCCGTTAGGGCAAATCACAGAGAAGTCGTGAAGCGTCCACACCACTGGGATGGCACGCGTGGATGCGGCCACAATCACCGATGGGCTGAGGTGATGGTGGATGTTCTGCAGGTGGACGATGTCCGGCCGTTGCGCGTCCAGGAGCTCACCCATGCTCGTGGCCGCCTCTCTCGAGTAGATCGTGCGGCGAAGCACTTTGATGCCAGCTGCGATGCTTCCGCGATCGAAAAGCTCGGGAAAGTCGATCGGCTTCAACAGGATAGGAGCGTTTAGGGCAGGATCGTTCTCCGGAGAATCCAGCCCGAAGCAGAGGACCTGATGACCGCGATCTTGCAAGAGTCGCGCCAAGGATATCGTGTAGGTTGTGTCTCCTCCCCTGCGGTAGAGATAGCGGTTGACGAGGAGAATCTTCATGTAGCCACCCCGGGCCCCCCGGAGCGTGTCATGGCACGGGCCTCTGAATCGTCTCGATCGAAGCCGCCTGCTGTCGCAACTCGCGGTTACCCCTGTTCATGGTGACGGCCCGCTCGATGACCGGACGTGCGTTCGCGCGCTGAGCCTGGTTCATCGCGGGCCAGGCGGCCAGGAGGATCGAGGCCACTCCGGCATGGGTCGTGGCGCCGACGGGATTCAGCTCCAACCCCCGCAGGAACTCGGGCATGGCCTGCTGCACGCAGTCGACCTCAGCTTGGCTCAGGAGCGCCTCGGCCGCGCAGCGACTGAGTTGCAGATGCCCGAGCGCCACATGTCCGCCCGACGACGTCGGCAGCTGCCGCAGTCCGAGCCTCTGCAGATCGATGGCATTCCGCAGCCGGGCCTCGATGTAGCGCGCTGCGACCTCCGAGGTCTTCTGGCCCTCTGACTTCGCCCTGATGAGAACTTGCAGGTCCTGCGTCGCGCCAGCACCGAGATTGGATGCTGCCCGGAACATCCGCTCGGCGTTGCCTCCGGAGGTGACTGCCTCGGCCCCTCCTGGCCTCTCGGAATGCGGGTCCGTGAACGAAGCGAGCGCCCCAGGTGATTCATCTTCGCGGCTGGTGTCCTGCAGAGTGACGTCGGGCCGCAAGGGTGAGAGCGCCAGGCAGGCCAGGCCGGAGATCACGGCCGCCGGCAGGAGGCTCTTCGCCAACCAGGGTCGGGGGGGCTCCCGGTCGAGCGCCAGGACGAGCGACGGCGGCCTGGTCCAGCAGATCACCATGCCGAGGAGCACCGACACGGTGAGCGCGTTGCCCGGGATGGCGAGATTGAAGTCGGTGATCGAGTGAAGCGCGATCGCGAGGACCGACCCGATGGCGGCGTAACCGAAGAGGCCAAAGTCTCGCAGGCCGGCGGGCCGGCGGAGCACGGCCAGCATGACGAGGAGCACCGCCACCGCCAGAACGACGCAGCCGACGGCACCCGTCTCGGCCGCGTACTCCAGAAAGTCATTGTGCGCGTGATCCAGGTAGATTCCTTCACCGGACCTTCGAAACGCCGGGAAAACGTCCGGGAAGACGCCCAAGCCGACTCCGGCGATCGGAAACGCCTGGACCATCGAAAGCGCCTGAGTCCAGATTCCCCAGCGCCCCACTCCATGGCTCAGATCCGCGCCGATGCCGACGAAGCGACCCACGATCGAACCGCCGGCGTCCCCCTGGCTGAACAGCAGGAGCGTGGCGCCGGCGACCGCGAAGGCCGCCACGATGAACCCCTTGCCGCGCCCGCGCCAGGCGAGAACGAGCCCCACGGAGAGCAGCGCCAGGAGCGTGCTGGCGATCCCCATCCGCGAGCCCGAGCAGACGAGAGCTGTGGCCATCGTGAGGGCCAGCACCAGCAGGGTGCCAATCTTGAAAAGCTGCTGGCCGGGAAGGGTCGCAAGGCGCTGTCCAAGACCCAGTCCGTTGGTCTTCAGCCGCGCAAACGCGGTAGCCGCCAGGGCAATCGCCAGAGGAATGGTCAGCTCCAGATACCCGGCGAAGTGGTTGCGGTTGATGAACGTGCCGGTCGCGACGTTGGTGTAATACTTCTTGGCGTAGCCGAAGATGTGCTGATGGTCGCTGAAATACTCCGCGAGACCATAGATCGCCTGGAAACCGCCGCTGGCGACGAGCACCGCGGCCAGGGTGCGGTGTGCCGGGCCCACCGCGGCCAGGTCGATGGTCACGAGCAGCACCAGCCAGAAGGCGGCGAGTTTGAGGATCGCCTGCCGTGTCGCCCAGGGGTACAGCGAGACCGGCCGCCGGCTGCTGTCACCCTCGGAAGACGCAGACGCCGGCTCGTAGCGCTGGCGAAACTCAACCGCGCGCGGTGAAATCGCTTTGAGGACTGGACGGGGAAGCGGGATGGTCTGAAGCACGCCCAGGAGGGCGATCAGGGCGCCGGCGGCGAGGACCGGGTCCTTCCAGGGGACCGGCGCGAGCCCGCGCCGGGTCCTCCACACGATCCAGAGAATCCCCAGCAGGCAGCAGGCCGCGACCAGCAGGGCCGTCGGGCCAGGTTGAACCGAGCCGAACGGCAGCGGCGCGAGGATCAGGACCGCGCATAGACCGTAGGTGAGGATCCGCTGGATCGACATGAGGGCCCCGGTGTTTCGTGATCCTCAGCCTTGAAGCGTCTGCTCCGGCGGCCTGCGCTGGACCTCAGGCCGAGGCGCCGGAAGCTTGTCGGTTTCTTCTCCGTAGTAACGCTTGTATCCGTATCCGTAGTACCCCTGCTGCGACAGATCGACCTGGTTGAGGACGCACCCGAGGACCTTGGCTTTGACCTGCGCGAGCTTGCGGGCCGCGTGGCCCAGGGCGTCCTTCCCCGTGACCCCCGCGTGCACGACGACCAGCACGGCTTCGATCCGGCCGGCCATGATGGCCGGATCGGCCACGGCCAGGATAGGGGGCGAGTCGTAGATGACATGGTCGTATCGGTGCGCCTCGAGCTCGGACTGCAACTGACCGAAGCGCTCGGTGTCGAGCAGATCCGCAGGGTTGGGCGGAATGGGGCCGCTCGGTATGATGTCGAGGCCGGGAACGCCCGTGTTGCACGGCTCCGGCCAGATCGTACCGGCCCCGCTCAGGTAGTTCGACAGCCCCCGGACGTTTTCCACCTCCAGCAGCTTGTGGAGCCTAGGGCGACGCAGGTCGCCGTCCACGAGAAGGACCCGCTTCCCCATCTGCGCCAGGGTGATCGCCAGGTTCAGGGAGACGGCCGTCTTCCCTTCCCCCGGCTGCGTGCTGGCGATCAGGATGGTGCGCGGCGCCCCGCCCGGCTGGGATACCAGGAGGGCGGTCCGGATTTCCCGGAACGCCTCCGCGATCTTCGATTTGGGATCGTCGCGCGAGATGAGCTCGACGTGCACACCCGGGGGCGGCTCTTTGCCGTTGGCCCTAATGATCCGCAGCCGCCCCCCCTCCGTCTGGAGGCTCGGGACCAGGCCGATGGTCGGCAGGCCCGTCGCCTCGTGCATCTCCTCCGCTGTCTTGACCGACTTGTCGAGATACTCGAAGAAGAACGCCAGGCCGACTCCGAGACCGAGGCCTGTGACGATGCTCAGGAAGATATTGAGCAGGATCCTGGGGGAGCTGGGCCGCGCCGGCAACTCGGCAGGGTCGACGATTCGCACGTTGCCGGAAACGAGATCATTGAGGCCAGCCGACGAGCTGGTTTCGCTCTGGCGACGCACCAGCGCTTCGAGGGTGCCGCGCTTGTTGGCCACCTGCGCCTTCAGGTTGTTGTACTGGATCTCCTTGAGCCCAAACTCCTGCGACTGGCGCTTGAGGTCTTCGATCGCCCGGGCCAGGTAGGTTTCCTTGTTGCGCGCCGCCATGTAGGCGCTTTCCGCCGCCCCCAGCACCTGGTCATAGATCGACCGGCGCTCGGCCTGCAAGCGCGCGTCGGTCTCCTCGCTCTGGCCACGCAGCCGGGTCATCTCAGGCCAGTCCGACTTGTATTTCTTCGACAACTCGGCATGCCGCCGGGTCAGCTCGGCGGATTTGGCGGTCAGGTCCTGGATCAGCTTGCTGTCCATGACTTCGGGAAGGTCAACCGGGCTGGCCTGCCGCAGGGCGGCGAAGCGCGCCTCCTTGTCGATCCGGTCCGCCTGGGCGCGTGCGAAGGTGTCGCTCATGTCGTTCAAGTTTTTCAGGATGATGTTCTGCTTCTCGTTCAGGACGAAGATCCCCATGTCTTTGGCGTACGCCTGCAGCTCCTTCTCCTTGGCGTCGATCTCGTCCTGCAGGTTGGCGATCTGATGCGTGAGCGAGGTAGTGGCGCGCTCGGACGTGTTGTACTCGGCCTTGGTGTTGAAGGCGATGTAGGTGTCCGCGACCCGATTCGCCGCCCGGGCGGCAAGCGCGCGATCGTGCGAGGAGAAGGACACGTCCACCAGTCGGCTGTTGCGCACCGGCGCCACTTTGAGGTTTGCGAGGAAGCGATCGATCCGCTTCCCTTCCACGAGGTCCTCTACCGGAGCACTATTGGCCTTGAAGTCGGGATGCTTGTCCAGCCCGAGGGAGGCGATGACCTCGCGGGCAACCCGGCGGCTCTGGATGAGCCCGTACTGCGTCTGATAGAAGTCGTTCCGCTGGTCGGGAGCGGTCGCCATCACGTCCTGGAACGGCAGGATGTTTGGCGCGGCCGGCTCGATCTGCAGGCGGGTCGTGGCCGTGTAGATCGGCCGCATCAGCAGCGACCCGAGCGTCACTGTGACCGTCAGGACGGTCAAGGACGTGTAGATCACCCAGCGTCGCTTCTGGAGGACGTTCCAGTAGTCGAGCAGGTGGCTGTCGCGCTCCTGTGCCTCTTTCATCCGTGTCCTCTAGAAGAACGTTTCCGGAACCACGACGACGTCCCCGTCCTCGAGGATCGGGTCCGGGTCCTTCCCCTGGCGAATCCGCTTCAGGTTGAACCGGGCGGTCGATTTCGTCTGGTCCTCGCCCCGCCTTAGAATCTGCACGGCCTTCAGGCTGGCCCGGTCGGTGGCGCCGCCCGCCTTGGCGATCGCCTGCAGGAGGGTGATCGGCCGGCTGGCCACCTCCTCCAGGCGCCCCGGCGTTCGCACCGCGCCGTCCACGAAGATGGAGACCGGCCGATCGATCGGAACGCTGATGACGTCTCCCGGGTTCACGGGGAGGTTGAGGGCCGGGTCGCGGTTCATCATCAGGTCGTTTAAGTTGATCGGAATCGTCTCGTTCGAGCCGGCGGAGCCGGCGCGAATCAGATACAGATGGGAGCCCATCTCCTTGCTCAGGCCGCCGGCCTCGGAAAGCACCTGAAGCAGCGTGCGCGGACCGAGCATCGGGTAGACGCCGGGCTTGCCGACCGCTCCGATGACCGACACCTTCTTGCCGCCAAACTCCTTGACGAAGACCGATACTTGCGGGTCCTGCACGTACTTCTCGCTCAGCGATCCGCGCAGCCGGTCCTCGAGCTGGACGGTGGTCAGACCGTTCACCGTCATCTCCCCGAGCAGCGGCAGAGAGATGGTCCCCTTCTCGGAGACCCGGACGGTCCGGTTCAGCTCGGGGATCTCGAACACGTTGATCTCCAGCAGGTCCTCGGCCCCGACCGGCCGATCCCCCATGGCGACGCCGGGCACGGCGACGCTGGCCACCGATACAGGGGCGTCGGCGTGAATGACGGCCGGCGCCCCGACAAGCACCCCGCACGCGAAGAGAAGTCTGAGTCGCCTCATGGCGTCACCTAGAAACTGTAAGTCGATCCGATGGTGAAGAAATTGCGCACCCGGTCGTAGAAGTCGTCCGTCGAGTCCCGATCGAGGCGCCAGGCGCTGGCCTCCATCGTCATCCTGGGGTTCGGCCGATAGCGCACCGTGGCGCGGTAGTCGCTGAAGCGGTCGTCCCGGATCCCCTGGAACGGATTCGGCCCGCTGCGCGTCACGTCCTTGGGGTAATGGTTCAACGAGCGGCCGTAGGAGATCTCGCCGCTCAGGCGACGCGAGAAGAATTGTTCGAAGGCGCCCGACCAGGAGGTTCCGACGTAGAAGAGATTGTCCGTCAGAGTCGAGAACTGGACGTCGCGGGCGAATGATCCCTTGAGGCGGGCGGCGCGGCCGAGGCGGGTCGCCAGGTTACCTTCACCGACCATGCCCCGGTAGTCGCTGCCGGGACGGTCGCGCGCCTCGAGGACCAGCGGCCCGGCACGCAGCTCGCCTTGCACGAATGCGGAGGGCTGAAGCCGGACTCCCGGCAGGATCGCCCGCTTGCGCGCGTCGCGGCCCATGCTTCGGTCCTCGAAGAGGATGCGTGACACGCGGCCCTCCAGGAGGAAGGTCGTCTTGGGCAGGAGCCGCACTTGGCTGGTGACGGACAGCGTCGCCTCGTCACGGTTCAGCCGGTCGACCGCCTGCTGCAGGGCCGCGTTCTCGGTCGCGTAGTCGATCCGCTCTCCGCGCGCGTAGCCTTCGAGTCCCAGCCGGCCGAGGCCAATCGACTTGAGTGCCGCCGTGACCGCGTTGGTCTCCCGGCGCAGCCGCTGATCGATCTCGGCGCTCGGCCTCTCGCGCTCGGATCGGAAATGGTCCTCGAGCGACAGCTGAAGCCGCTTGAGCAGCAGGATGCCTCGCGCCCGCGCGGTGCCGTTCCAGTGGTTGAGGGTGGTCTGGCTCTGAAACGCGACGTAGTCGAACTCCTGGAACAACCTCAGACCGCCCCGATCCCCGGCCAGGACCAGGGCGTCGAGCCCGCCCCCGGCGGTCGCGGTGGCATCCCCTTCACGCGCCTGCGCCTCGAAACGAACGTTGTCGTCGTAGCCGATGTCCTTGAAGAGGACGAAGGGGCGGATATGGAAGGGACCGGCCCGGACCATCTTCTCGGTCGAGAGATCGGGGTCGATCGGCGGCCCGTCCGAGGCCGGCTGCGCGGCGCGCACGGAGGCGGGCATCAGGAGGGCGACCAGTGCGGCAATACACCGGTATGGAGGCTTGCCCTTCAGGCCAGGATGTCTCACCGTTTAGGGACTGGTGGTTAGGGCGACGAGGGGCTCGCGTTATCGTCGTTCTTGAGGCCGTTGTACAGCGCGACCGCCGCGCCGGCCGAGAGCACGCCGATCAGGACCTTGCCGCTCGTGCTGGTCCAGAAATGCGGCGTCGCCGTCGCCTCGCCGATGGGCGTGGCGCTGCCCTGCGGCATCGCCATCTTGGCGATCTTGCGGTTCGCCGGCCTCTGGGGCTGGACCGCGAACGAACGGGACACGCCCTCGCCGGGCGAAATGTCGACGATGTTGTCGACGACGAACAGGTTGCCGCCCACCTCGACGACCACGTCGTACGTCCCGCCGGTCAGCCCGGTGACGGCGTAGGATCCCCCCTCGGTCGTGGGCTCGCTGGTGAATTGCCGGCCGGTCCGGACGTTGATCGCGATGACCTTCGCGCCGGAGAGCGGCGTCTTCTCGTCGGACTGGAAGAGCGTCCCGCGAATCGAGCCGTGCCCGATTTCCTCCGCGGCCGACTGCGCCTGAAGCGGTGCGATGGATCCAGGACCGAAAGCCAGGCAGATCATCACAGCGACGGCCAGGGTCCGGCGCGCCGTTGCGGGCCTACGAGTCGCCATTTCTCCCTCCCTCGAAAGCTTGCGGTGTCGGGCACACAGGGATTCAGAGATTGCGCGCGCGAGGCGCCATCCGCAGAACGATCACACGCACATATATTGAAATGGGGCGGTTTAGTCAATAGGCGGAAGACCCCTCAAACACTGGGTGTTTCGGCAGGATCACGATGGAACGTTAGAGCAGATGGGATTTGCCGGGCTACGCCTTCATCAACGCGCCCACGAGCAGGAGGGCCCAGACCGAGCGGCAGACGTCGAGGTCGGGGAGCTTGGAGGACTCGCACATCTCTTCCAGCGACGTCGGCACGTCGCACTGCTTGACGAGCTCCTTCTCCCCCGCCGACAGCGGGAGGTCCTTGACGATCGCCGGCATCTCGCGGGTGGTGCGGTATTCGGAGTTCAGGCCGCCGATCTCCTCGTAGGCCCGCGCCCACGAGGCGATCCGCTTGACCCCCTCGATCACGATCGCGTCGCCCGTGAGGCCGATGGTGATGTTCTCCGAGGCCGGCGGTTTCTCCTCGAAGGTGAAGCGCCCGCGGGTCCACTGGAAGGTCGAGTAGACGATCTCGCAGACCTGCGTGCGCACGTATTTCTCGACCTGATCCGGGGTCAGCATCTTGTAGCGCACCAGGACCTCCCCCAGCCGGTCCTTGGTCGCCACCATGACCTCGAGGGCCTTCATCAGGTCGGTCAACCCGACGATGCCGGCCGACAGCAGGAACTGGTTCAGGCGGTCGTCGCGCTGGTTCGAGGAGGCGAACAGCACGGCGCCGTTCTTGAACTGGACCGACTTCCTTATGGGTCCGTCGGTCACCGTGAGCAGGCCCGTGGCGCGCGTGGCGGACATCTCGTGGAACAGCTTGGGGATCGTCGTCGAGCGGATCTCCCCGTCGCGGGAGGCGCGTGGCGGCGGGACGGGAGAGTGCGATGCCTGGGCGGACCCACTCATAATTCGGAAATGTAGTGTCCGGTCGGGCCGGTGTCAATCGGTGTCAATCGATCGCCTTGAGCATCCTGGACGCCGCGGACGCGGCCGACGGGCCGTCCCCGCTGTCCAGGGTGCTGCCGGCCTGCGCCCGGGCCTGCTCGAACGCGCTCCGGGCGGCGGCGGGGTTGCCGCGACGCAGGGCGCACAGGCCGCGATAGTACAGAACGGTCCCCTGGGACACGCCGGTGACGGTCGGCAGGCCGGCCCGGGCGAACCCCTCCGATTCGGCCTTGTCGTACACCCGGAAGTGCATGTAGGCGACCCCCAGGTTCAGAAGGGACGCGCCGCGATCGCCGTCCTCCGTGGCGGCCCTCGAGCGCAGGCGGAACTCGGCCAGGGCCCGGTTGTACAGGAGGGACGGATCGCTGAGCGGTGTGACGATCGGCCCCTCGTCCGGGGTCAGGCGGACGGTGCGCGGCCCCGACGCGTCCTCCACCGCCAGGACGAGGGTCGGCTTCAGCCCTCCCGGGCGGGACATCTCGGCGGCGATCGCCTGGTTCACGTCGCGCACCCCCGGCGTCTTGCGATTGCCCACGGCATGGATCCGGTCCCCCTCGCGGAGGCCGGCCTTGGACGCGGGGCCGCCCGGCAGGACGCGGACCACGAGCGGGCCGTCGGGATCGCCCTGCCCGTCGAGGAGGCTGTCCACCAGGCCCATCCCCCACCACGGCCCCCGGCTGGGCGGGGCGGTGTCCAGCCGCTTCACGAACTCGCGCACCCCCTCGGGCTGGTCGAGCCGCAGGCGCACGACATCCGGCGCCGGGTGCTGGACCGAATAAAGGGCCAGCGTCCACGATTTTTCGTTGTCTCCTCCCAGCGTCAGGCCGGCGAGCACGAGGTCGGCCCTGGCGCTCGAGGCGGCCTCCTCGAGGATGGCCGGCGGCAGGAGCGTGCCGGCCCGCACTTCTTCCGGCTCGGTGATCATCCACTTGATGATCGAGTCGCGCAGCGCCTGCAGGGTCGCGGGAGTGCGCACGACGTTGAGCGTCTTGAGCCCCTTCGCCAGCTCGTCCAGAAGCGGCTTGTCCTCGTCGCTCCAGACGGCGCGGCCCCACTCGTCGAGCCGGAAGGTGCCGACGTAGGCCAGGGTCGGGCGCAGCTTCACGTCGAGCGTGTTCACCTCGCCGGCGGACAGGCGGATGCGCTCGGACCAGGAGCCGACGTCCGGCTTGATCACCGCCAGGTCGCGCTCCCCGCCGCACTGTCCGGGGAGCACGAGGGGCGTGGTCCCCTTCTTCTCCCCGTCCACGAACACGTCCGCGCCGGAGGGGGTCGAGGTCAGGCGCAGCTCGCTCTTGGCGTCCTGCAGGACCACCGGCGTGAACTTCATGGGGGCGTTCTGCTCGAGGTCGAGGCTCACCTTGATGGCGAGGGCGCGGGACTGGTAGCAGCTCTTCTCGAAGGTCACCTTGTGATCGCCGGCGGTCACCATCGGGATGAGCAGCGGGGCCGAGGCGTTCTTGGGATCGAAGCCCCCCTGCTGCGCCAGCGCCTCCGACTCGGGCGTCGCCGGGCCCGCGGACAGGACGGCGGGGCCGCCGTCGACCGACACGCTCACTCCGGGCGGCACGGTGACGAACTGGAGGGTGCGCCGGTTCGGGCGCAGGGTGATCGTCTTGCGGGTCTCGGCGCCGGCGACCACCGCGATCATCTCCTCGAACGGGTCGTAGCCGTCGGCCTCGGCGCGCAGCATGTGGTTTCCCGACAGGACGGCGATCGTTCCGACCCCCTGCCGCTCGACCGGATCGCCGTCGACCAGGAGCCGGGCCCTGGGGGGATCGAGATGCAGGATCAGGAGGCCGGCGATCTTCCCCCGCACCCGGTCGAAGAGATCGACGACCTTCGGAGACAGGGTCTGGCGGTCGATGGCGTAGCCGGGATTGAGCTTCAGGAGCGCCGCGAAGTCCCCCTCCGCCGACTTGACGTTTCCCAGGTTGAACAGGGCGCGCGCCCGCATGTCGTAGGCGGCGCACAGGAGGTTCATCTCCTCGACGCTCAGGTCGGCGGCCTTCGCGGCCTTGCGCGGCTCGATGATGGTCGAGAGCTCGCGCGCCGCGCCGGTGAAGTCGAGGTTTTCGATCCGCTCCCGCGCCCGGTTGAATGCGGCGCGCATCGACTTCAGGGCGGCGGTCAGGTCTTCCTCCTCCTGCGCCAGGAGCGGCCGGGCCGTCCATGCCAGGAGGGGCGGCGTCAGGAGCGCCAGGCCGAGCGCCGCGGCGAGCCGGGCCGCGCCGGGACGGCGGATCCGCGCCGGGCCTCTCATCGGAACCTCAGGATGGTGGCGCCCTTGCGTCCGGAGATGTAGACGCGGCCGATCGCGTCCACCGCCACGGCGGACGGCTCGCCGAGCCGCGCGGCCGCCTCCTTGGACGGGCGGATGATGGCGAGCCGCTCGCCCGACGGCGAGGCGACGTAGACCCAGCCGGACCGGCCGTCCAGGACGAACAGGTCCCCCAGGCCGTCGGCGGCGAAGGCGATCGGCTCCGTCAGTCCCAGCCCGCCCAGGTTGATCTTGCGGGTCGCCTTCCCCTGGTTCAGCTCCACGGCGATCTTCAGGCGACCCTCGAGCGCGTACACCACGCCGTTCTCGCTGCGGGCGATGTCCACGAACCGGCCGTCCTTCACGTCGGGCCGGAGCGTCGCGACCAGGCGTCGCGAGCGATCGAAGGCCAGGACGGCGTTCTCGCGCGGGTCGAGCAGATAGACGCGCCCCGACGCGTCGGCGGCCACCGGGCCGAATTCGCGCGGCGGACGGCCGTCCGGACCCTTGAGATCCGCTCCGCCCCAGTTCTTGGAGTTCAGCGCGATCTGGTTGGACCCCGAGATGTAGACGGCGAGCCCTTCCCCGACTCCCACGTACCCCGGGAGGGGATTGGCGATCCGCTCGACGACCTTCCCCTTCGGATCCAGCCGGAACACCCCCGGCGACCTGGGGGACGCGACGACCGCCAGGCCCTGGGCGTCGATGTCGATGTCGGACGCGCCGCGGAACGTCTCCTCCGCCTTGGCGGTCGTCCCGCGGCCGGGGGCCGGGGCTCCGTAGGTCTCGTCGAGCCTGTAGAGGTCCGGCTCGGGCGGCGCCGCCGCCGGCCCGTCCGAGACGCGCTGGGCCTTCGCGGCGGCGGAGGTCTTCGCCGCGGCCTGCGCCCGGAGAAACGCCGGCTGCAGCCGCAGGCGGTGGATGAGGGTGATGCGCTCCAGGGCGCGGGGCGCGAAGCGCGACTCGGGGTAGCGCGTGCGGACGCGCTCGAGCACGAGCGCCGCCTCGGCGGGGTCGTCGAGCAGCGACAGCGCCAGGCCGAGCCGGTAGAGCGCCTCGGCGGCCAGGGGGCTGGCCGGGCTCTCGTCCATGAGGCGCGAGAAGAAGTCGGCCGCCAGCGCCGGGTGCGCGCGCATCGTCTCGCACATCCCCGATCCGAAATAGGCGTCATCGGCCGCGTCGCTGTCGGGATAGATCTGCGCGGCGGAGGCGAACCGGGCGCACGCCTCGTCCAGATCGGCCTTCGGGTTGGCCGGCTCCAGCAGGATGTAGCCGAGCTTGATCAGGGCGCGGGGCGCCTCGCGGGAGGAGCGGTACTTCTGCGCCAGCGTCGCCAGGAGGTCGCCCGCCTCCTTGACCGCCTGGGGCGAGGCCGATCCGATCTGCGTCCAGGCGGCCGCCGGGTAGATCAGGTCCGCCACCTTGAGCAGCGCCTGCGGGGCGTGCGGGCTGTCGGGGAAGTCCTGGAAGACCTTCTTCAGCGTCTGGACCGCCTCCTCGCGCCGCCCCTGCCTGAGGGCCTCGATCCCCCTGGCGTAGGTGCGCGCGTCGAGCGGACGGTCATCGTCGTCCGGGGGAGCGGCCGGCGGAGTCGCGGCGGGCGCGGGGGCAGCCGGCGGGGCCGCGGCCGTCAGGGTCGCGAACGCCGCGAGCAACACCGCGAGGACGAGGACGGACGCCTGCGGGACGAGCGGGCCGCGGCTCAAAACTTCACCGTCACGAGCGCGTCCTTCCCGCCCGACACGGCCACGTTGACCTCCTGCTCGGCGCCGTTGGGCACGAAGACGACCTTGACGCGGTGCCCGCCGGAGGCGATCGGCAGGCTGAGGACCGGGGTGACGTCGACGTAGACGCCGTCCACGAAGACCTTGCAGTTGCTCGGCTGCGCCTGCACGGTCAGGCTGCCGACGGCCGGGAAGGTGATGAGGGGCGTCGAGGCCCTGCCCCCCTCGATCGTCACCTGCGCGCTCTCCTTGACGAACAGCTTGTCGTTCCTGAAGGTGAGCGCGTGCTTTCCTTCCTGGAGCGCCAGGGTCTCCCCCGCCTTGCCGATCCGCCGGTCGCCGGCGTAGATCTCGACGTCGTAGTCGGCCGGCTTCTTGACCATGAACGTGCCGGACGGCACGGGGTCGAGCTTCACTTTCTTGAGCGACTCGACCATGGCGTCGAAGTCGGCGTCGGCGTCGTAGGAGGCGGTCCAGGGGCGGTAGCCCTCGCGCTGCAGGGTCAGGGAGCGGCTCTCGCAGCCATCGATCGCCAGGACGGCGGGCGTCATCTTGCCGGTGTCATGATCGTTGAGCCGGATGCGCGCCCCCGGAGGATCGGACGCCACCATCACCTCCTCGAGGCGCGGCTTCAGCTCGAGCACCAGGTTCCCCTTGAAGGACGCCAGGTCGGAGGCGGTCATCTCCGCCACGGCGCGCCGGCAGCCGGCCTCCGCCACGATGTTGTGCGGCTTCGGATCGGACAGGGACAGGACGACCCGGGGCTCGGCCAAAGGGGTCGCGTCGAGGGAGATGGCCCCGCCGTGCGGGATGGTCGACACGTCGATCGCGACCATTCCCGCCGCTCCCGGCCCGCCCCCCGCGGCCGCCGCCAGCGTGGTCGTCCCGCCCGCGAGGTTGCCGCCGCCGGACGTCCCGCCGGCTTCGGCGACCCGCCCGGGCGCCTGCTCGTGGCGGTTCACCAGGCGCGGGAAGAGAACCAGACCGAAGCCGGCGATCACGACCACCGCCGCAATCTTCAGGGAATGCCGCGCACCGAAACCCGGTTCCGGCCGGACGGCCGCGTCCTCGCGCCCGGCCGCATCGCTTGGCCGGCCGGCGCGACGGCCGCCGCGGTCCCGCCCGTTGCGGCTTCCCCTGGCCGTGGTCCCCGGCTGCGCCATCGCACGGGTGGCCGGCGCCTGCCGGGCCGTCACCGGGAAGGGGCGCGACAGCGTGTCCTGCGGCAGCACCGAGAAGGCCCTCACCAGGTCGGCCACCATGTCCCCCCCGGTGGCGTAGCGTCTCTCCGGCTCCTTCGACAGCGCCTTCTCCAGGATGCCGTTCACCTCGGGGGGGAGCGCCGGATTGTGCGCCGCGGGCGGTCGGGGATCCTCGTAGAGGACGCGGTAGATGATCGTCGAGATCGAGTCCCCCTCGAACGGCCGCGTGCCGGTCAGGAGCTCGTACAGCACCACGCCGAGGGAAAACAGATCGCTGCGGCCGTCCAGCTCGTTCCCCTGGATCTGCTCCGGCGACATGTAGCTCGGCGTGCCGAGAAGCACGCCGGCCTGCGTCAGGTTCGCGGACGGGCTCTTGGCCAGCCCGAAGTCGGTGACTTTCAGGACGCCGCCCTTCAGGACCATCAGGTTGGCCGGCTTGATGTCCCGGTGAATGATGTGATTCTGATGCGCGTGATCGAGGGCCGCGGCCGCCTGGGCGATCAGCTCCTGGACGCGCCTCAGGGGCAGAAGCGTCTCGGGCCGCGTGTGCTTCTCGAGCGTCTCGCCTTCGATGAACTCCATGGCGATGAACGAGACGCCGTCCTCCTCCCCCACGTCGAAGATCGTGACGATGTTCGGGTGCAGGAGCTTGCCCGCCGCCTGCGCCTCGCGCAGGAAGCGGTGGCTCGTCTCGCGCGCCTCTTCGTCGGACGTCCCGGGCGGCAGGACGATCGTCTTGATCGCGACCTTGCGGTCGATCTTGGGATCGTCGGCCAGGAAGACCCGGCCCATCGCCCCCCTGCCGATTTCACGGATGATTTCGAAGCGGCCCAGCTTCTTCAGATTCATCGACCGCTCGCCCCGGACGGGGATCAGGGGACCCGATGGAAACGGGCCCGCGGAAGGCACCGGACGTCGTCGTAAGTGACCACAGTAGAGTATTTTAGTGTCGCACCGGGGGCCTGTCAAACCGGCCACGATCGCAGTTTTTCAGGGCTATCTTCTTGATTTTCATCAATTTGCGCCATACCGGGCCGCGTCGGGACCGGCAACGGGCTTAATATTGAACATCGTGGCGCCGAGAGTGTGATGAGTTCCAGTGTGAAATGGGGGCTGGCTTGACGTTTGATAATGGTGGTCGTTTCCACACTCCGAGAGCCGCTATGCTCGCCGTCTTGGCGCTCCTGGCGAGCCCGGAGCTGAGCGCCCAGGAGTCGCCGGCCGTCCCCGAACGTCCCGACGGGCCGGTCCCCGTGCATGTCGCCGGGATCCGGCAGACCGGGCCCGATCAGGTGCTGCTGATCCTGGCGGACGAGAGCGAGCAGCGGGCCGTGCCGATCGCGGTGGGCCGGGACCAGGGAATCGCCATCTACCTCGGAAAGACGAAGACGGAGACGGCGCGCCCGATGACGCACGATCTGCTGGCGTCCATCCTGGGCGTCCTGGGGGCGGTCATCGAAAAGATCACGGTGACGGGGCTGAAGGCGGACGTCTACTTCGCGGAGATCTCGCTGCGGGCGGGGGGCAAGGTCCATCCGATCGACGCGCGCCCCTCCGACGCCATCGCGCTCGCCGTGCGCCTGAACGCGCCGATGTTCTCGGCGGCCGCTCTCCTGAAGCCTCTCGACGGCTCCGATCCGGAACGGACGATTCACGCCGAAAAGCGTCTCGGGCTGACCGTGCAGGAGCTGGACCGCGATCTGGCGGCGTCCCTGGGGGCCGAGGCGGTCCGGGGCGTCCTCGTCGCCAGCGTCCTCAAGGGGGGCGTCGCCGAGCGCGCCGGGCTGCAGCGCGGCGACATCCTCGAGGCGCTCGACGGGCAGCCGGTCCCCCACCTGGCGGAATTCCGCGGCAGCAGCGGGCGGGAGATCAAGTCCTTCACGATCTGGCGGGACGGACAGACGCGGACGGTCGCTACCCCTTGAACAGGTGCTCCGCGTCGTGCGGAAAGCGGCGATCGCGCATCGCGCGGATCAGCCGCTCGACGTCGTAAGGGAACCGGCGGTACTGCACCTCGACGCTGCCGTTGACGTTGATCACCACGTAGCCGGTCCGCGGGTCGTCCGCCTTCGGGTAGCCGACGCTGCCCGCGTTCACGAAGTGGCGGCCGTCCACGATGCGATGGTACGGCCGGTGCGTGTGGCCGAAGACGAGGACGTCGGCGTCGGCCGCCTCCCCCATCTCGCGGAAATAGTCCGGGTCCCGGTCCTCCCACATGCAGGCCGACAGATCGATCGGGTTGGCGTGCACCACCACGGTCCGCCGGCCCGCCGGCTCGTGCCGCTGCTCGAACGGCAGGTCGGCCAGGAAGGCGCGCGCCCGCCGTTCGGTGCGCTCCAGCGTCCAGGCATAGGCGAGATTCTCCAGCCTGCGGGTGCGTGCGTCTTCGCCGTGGCCGCCGAAGTCCTCCGCCCCGGCCGACACGCTCTCGTCGAGGTTGCCGCGCACGCCCTCGATCTTCTCGACTCTCACCAGCTCGACCGTCTCGTTCGGGAACGGGGCGAACCCGACCAGGTCTCCCGTGTGCACGATCAGGTCGTACCCCTCGGCCCGGCACTCGCGCAGGACGACCTCGAGGGCGGGCAGGTTTCCGTGGATGTCACCCAGGGCGATGAGCTTCATGGTCGAGCCTCACGGACGGGCCGGACCGCGTCCGCGGGCTGCCGAGGATAGCAGAAGCGCGAGATGCGGGCTATTGCGCGGCGGAGGCTTACGCGGCGTGGGCCTTGGAGAAGGACTGCAGGACCGGTTCGAGGCGCGCCATCTCCTTCTCCAGAACCGCCATGGCCTCGTCGGCCCGGTCCACGGAGTCGCCCTGACCCATGTCCTCCAGGACCATCGCCGCGCGGGCCACGTGCGGGGCGCTCACGTTCATCGCGGCGCCTCGCAGGGAGTGCGCCCCCTTCCCTATCCGGCCCGAGTCGCGCGCCTTCACCGCCGCCCGGATCTCCTGCAACCACTTGGGAGACTCCGCGAGGAACCCCACCACGGCGCTCATGAGGATCTCCTGGTCGCCGTCGAATCGCGCCAGGGCCTCCTCCCTGTCGAAGGCGCCATCGGGTCGCGCCTTCCCCCGGTCGTCCGGCGAAGCCTTCGCCCTGGAGCCCAGGCGGCGACCGATCGCCGCGAACAGCTCCTGCGTCCGGATCGGCTTGGACACATAGTCGTCCATTCCGGCCTTCAGGCACTGCTCGCGATCTCCCTTCATGGCGTGGGCCGTCATGGCGATGATCGGCACCCGGGTCCCCCCGGCCTTCTCCCGTTCGCGAATCCTCGCGGTCGCCTCGAAACCCCCCATCACGGGCATCTGGACGTCCATCAGGACGACGTCGAACGCCTCGTTGTCGAGCAGCGCCAGGGCCTCCTTCCCGTTCCCCGCAATGGCGACGGTGTGGCCGGCCTTCTCGAGGATTTTCGTGGCGACCTGCTGGTTCACCTCGTTGTCCTCCGCCAGGAGGACCCGGAACCGGGGCCGCTTCTCGCGCAGCGAGTGGCGCGTGATCAGCGGCGCCTCCGGGCCTTTGGCGACCTGCTTCCCCAGGGTCGTCATGATGGCGTCCAGGAGCTCCGACTGGCTGATCGGCTTGGTCAGGTAGGCGGCGATCCCGAGCTCGCGGCAGCGGCTGGCGTCCCCTCGCTGGCCGCCGGAGGTCAGCATCATGAGGGACGGTCCCCCGAGCCTGGGATTGCGCTTGATCTTCCCGGCGACGGAGAACCCGTCCATGTCGGGCATGCACGCATCGAGCAGGACCAGGCGATAGCCCCGTCCGGTCCGCGTGGCAGCCTCCACCGCCTCGAGGGCCGCCGGTCCTCCGTCGACCGCGGTCGGCTTGACACCCCAGTTCGAGAGCATTTCGGTCAGGATCATCCGGTTGGTGGCATTGTCGTCCACGATGAGAGCGTCCATGCCGCGCAGGGCGGGCACGGGCTGGTCCGAGTCACGCTCCTGCACCGCGCCCCGGCCGAAGCGGGCCGTGAACTGGAAGGCGCTCCCCTTTCCCGGCTCGCTCTCCACCCAGATGCGCCCCCCCATCAACCCGACGAGCTGAGCGGAGATCGTCAGGCCCAGCCCGGTCCCCCCGTACCGACGGGTCATGGATCCGTCGGCCTGCGTGAAGGGCTGGAAGATGAGCTCCTGCTTGGCCGCGGAGATGCCGATCCCGGTGTCGCGGACCGTGAAATGCAGCAGGTCCTCAGGTTCGCCTTTGGATTCGCGGACCACCCGGATCACGACCTCTCCCCGCTCGGTGAACTTGATCGCATTGCCGACGAGGTTCGTGAGCACCTGCCGCAGCCGGCCCGGGTCGCCCACGAGCGCGTCCGGCACGTCGGAGGCCACGTGGTAGGCCAGCTCGATCCCCTTGGCGTGCGCCTTCTGGGAGTGCGCCTTGAACGTCTCCCCAAGCGCATCCCGGAGCCGGAAATCGATCGGGTCGAGATCCAGCCTCCCCGCCTCGATTTTCGAGAAGTCGAGAATGTCGTTGATGACGGTGAGCAGGGCGTCGGCGGAACCCTTCACCACCAGCAGATTGCGCCGCTGCTCGGACCCCAGCTTCGAGTCCAGGATCAGGTCCGTCATTCCCATGATGCCGTTCATGGGAGTCCGGATCTCGTGGCTCATGTTGGCCAGGAACTCGCTCTTGGCGCGATTCGCAGCCTCGGCCGCCTCCTTCGCCGACACGAGCTCCGCCTTGGCGCGCTTGTGCTGCGCGATCTCCTCGGACAGCTCCCGGGTGCGCTGCTGCACGCGCTGTTCGAGCTCCGCGTGCATCGTCTTCAGGGCTTCGTCCCGCTCCTGAAGCTGGGAGAGCATCTCGTTGAAGGCGTCGATCAGCAGGCCGATGTCGTCCTTCCCCTCCTTCTCCACGCGCACGGTGAAGCTCTTCTCCATGGCGACGAGCCGGGCGGTCTGCGCCACGCGGGCGAGTGGACCGGAGATCACGCGCTGCAGCCTCGACGCCAGGAGCAGGGCCACGCCGAGCGCGCCCGCCATCAGAGGCAGGGCGATGCCCGCATTGACGCGGATGCTGTGGCTCAGCTCATCCAGGTTGGAAGCGAGGAAGACGGTGCCGATACGCTGCCCGTCCAGGACGATCGGGCTGAACTGGATCAGGCGCCCCTGCTCGAACCGGGCTCCGTCGGCTTGTCCGGGGGACGCAGGCGGCGCCTCGCAACCGCCTCCCTCGCGGCTGTACCAGGCGAACAGGCTGCCGTCAGCGCGGTAGATCGCCGCGCAGATGATCGGCTCCTGCGCCCGCAGGGTCGCGAGCGTTTCCTCCTCGGAGGACCGATCCTGGAAGGCCAGGCTGGCCCGGCTGTTGGCCTCCACGACGCCCGACAGCATCACGAGACGGTGCCGCATCGCCTCGCGACGGTTGTACAGGTCGTAGGCCAGGAACAGCCCGCAGGCGAGCAGCAAGGCGACGCTCGTGCTGAGCAGGATGATGACCGTCAGCTTCTTCCTGATGGAGAGGTCCCGCAGGCTCGGCATGCTAGGAGCCTCCCTGGTTCTTGATCTTGACAATTCCGGACAGCTTCAGGAATTCGGAGCTGATCTGCAACCCGGCACGCCGCGCCATCGGCACGTTGATCTCCGACTGGACCATGCCCTCCTGGAGGCGAAGGCGAACGATCCCCCCGAGACCCGTGAAGCCCGCCGCCTCTCCGACGGTCAGGACGCTCGACCCTCGAAGCCGGCCCAGCACCTCCGCCAGGTGCGCGGCCTCCGAGGAGCCGACGACGAGCACGTGACAGGCTTCCGCATCGGACGCCCTGGCGATCTTCCGGAACGCGACTTTCCGTCCGTTGACCGTCTTCCCCTCCACGGTGCCCTGAAACGCGTCGATGAGCGGGTCCTCCCCGAGAGCGCAGAAAATCATCGGCGAGCCGATGCCGGGGAAGGAGCGCGGAGGCCACTTGACGAACTTCGCGAGCGTGTAGATGAAGTGCGCCTTGATCTCGCTCTCGACGGCCGGGGGGAGGTCGGACTGGGGGAGCCCCACGCCCGGAAGGCCCAGGGAGAGAAGAGCACAACAGCCGAGAATCCGCCCGATTCGGGGCCGGCGGAAGGGCGCGCCTCCTTCATGCATTCAGGCCGCTTTTTCCGGAAGCACGGTCGGGCTGAACGTCAGGAGCGGAAGCTTCTCTTCCTGGGAGGTGCGGGGATCGCGGAAGGGGATGAAGCCGCGGTCGCGATCTTCCTTGGCGTAGAGGGTCGCGGCGATCTGGTTCAGCCGGCCGGCGATCTTCGCGGCCTCCTGGCGCGCCTCGGCGACCGTTCCGTGCAGGACGAAGGTCAGGCCGATCACGTCGTGCAGCTCGACCGGCCCCGGATCCTTGTGGTCGCGCAGGTACTCCTCGACCGTGCTGGTGAACTGCCTGTACGCCTCGCTGACCTTGAACTCGCCGTACTTCTTCCGGAAGACGTCCATGGCGCGCGGGTTCCACTCGAGGTTCACGATCTGGCTCTCCTCGCCGCGGGCGCGTCTCTGCCGCTGCTCTTCCAGGACCCCCTGGGCGTGGCCCTGGCGCTCCTTCCGGAGCTCCAGCAGCCGGGCGATCGACCTGGCAAGGTCCTTGGTGCTGAACGGCTTGGTGATGTACTCGTCCGCGCCGCAGTCCTTCCCCCAGAAGACATCCTGCTGGCCGCTCTTGGCGGTGAGCATGATGACCGGTACGCCATGGGTGGCGGGATCGGTCTTGACCCGGCGGCAGACCTGGAAGCCGTTCACCTTCGGCATCATGACGTCGATGATCACCAGGTCGGGCTTTTCGTCGCGGACCATGGCCAGGGCCTGCTCGCCGTCCTCCGCCAGCACCACGGCGTAGCCGTCGGTCTCGAGACTCATCCTCAGGATCTCGCGGATGTTCGGGGAATCGTCGGCGATGAGGATCTTAGAGGGCATGATCGAGTCTCCGCATCAGGCTGTCGCCCGACCGCGGCCTTCGGCCGCCTGCGCCGCCCTGGCGCGCGCCGAGGCGTCGTCGAGAAGAGAGAGCATCATTTGCAGGCCCTTGCCGAGCATGTCGAGGAGGCGCACCTGCTCGTCCGTGAGCCTGCCGAGCCGCCCCGACTCCAGGAGCTCGACCGCGCCGCTCATCGAAGTCAAAGGCGTCCGCAGGTCGTGCGACAGCTGGCGAATGGCGTCCCCCTCGCGCGGCCCGAGACCGAACACCTCGGTGATCTCCATCACCAGGACGGCCATGCTCCCGTCGCGCGCCGCCCCGATCGGGACGACGGAGACCGAGTAGAAGCGCTGCCGTTCCAGGACGACCGAGACGAGACGATGGGCCCGGGCGGACAGGCGCCGCGCGTCGTCGATGGCGGCGGCGATCCCCTCGAGCAGGACGTCGAGATCCTCTTCGTCCGGCGGGACGCGCGCCGGAACCGGCCGGCGCAGCGCCGCCTCCCAGCCGCTCGAGCGCACGACCCATCCGGATCGATCGACCACCAGGAGCGCGGCGCCGAGATCGAACTTCTCGAGGCCCGGCTCCGTCGCCCCCTCGGCAGGGGGCTCAGCAGAGGCGCGCGCTGCGCGGGCCCGCGCGGCGCGGAACTCGCCGCCGCGCGCCATGTTCGCGCGCCCCTTCTCCCGATCCTTCTCGTCCGTGTTCGCTCCGGAAGTTTTCCTGGCCATGCGATCGAGCCTCCGGCCCTCTTGCGGGCCTGCTACGGCAGACGAAAGTTCCCTCGGGCAATATAGGATTGCCGCGGCGCATCGCAAGGAGGGTCTACGCCGCCAAGGAATTGACACGGGGCGGGTCGGTGCGGGACCGGTTCGCCTACAGCTCCCCGGTGAGAACGCGGCGGAGGGTGCCGGAGTCGATATTCCCTCCCGACAGGACGACGCCGACGGTCCGTCCCGCGAGCGCCTCCCGCAGGCGGATCAGGCCGGCCAGGCCGGCGGCGCCGGCTCCCTCGGCGAGGTTGTGCGTGGTCCGCAGCAGGAGCCGGAGGGCGGCGGCGATCTCGGCCTCCGAGACGGTCACGAACCCTTCCAGCCCGGCCCGCAAGGCCGGGAACGTCATCTCGTACGCGTTGCGCGTCGCCAGCCCGTCCGCGAACGTGTCGGCCGAGTCCCGGGAGACCGGGTGCCCCTGGTGCCAGGAGTCATGGATGGCGGAGGCCCTCTCCGCCTGGACCCCGTAGACCTTCAGGTTCGGGCGCAGCTCGCGCGCCGCGACCATGGCGCCGACCGCCTGCGATCCCCCCCCGACCCCGATGACTAGGGCGTCGATCCGCCGGGTCTCCTCCAGGATCTCGAGCGTCAGGGTGGCGGCCCCGGCGATGACCGTCGGGTCGTTGGTGGAATGGGCCAGGTGCAGGCCCCGTTCGGCCCGGAGCGCGTCGGCGGTGCGCACCACCTCGTCGTAGTCGCGCCCTCCTTCGATCAGCTCGACCCCGAAGCCGCGCATCGCCTCGTTCTTCTCGGGATTGTTCCCCTTGGGGACGCAGATCGTGACCCGGGCGCCGAGGAGGCTCCCCGCCCAGGCCAGCCCCAGCCCGTGATTGCCGCGCGTGGCGGCCACGAGGCCGCGCCGCCGCGTCGCCTCGGGCAAGGCGCTCACCAGGGACAGACCGTTGCGCGCCTTGAAGGAATTGGTCGGGTTGTGGTTCTCATGCTTGACGAGGACCCGGATGCCGCCGCCGACGGCCTCGTCGAGCGCCGGGTACGAGCGGAGGGGGGTCTTCGGCAGGAACGGGCTCAGGCGCTCGCGCGCGGCCAGGACGTCCTGGAAGGTGATCGGCCACACGGCGGAGCCCGGCCCGCTGGGGCGACCGGAGAATGTCATCTCAGGCCTCGGCCGCGATGAGGGGACGCGGCCGCGACCGCACCCGCCTGAGGTCCGTGAGGATCTCCATCACCAGAGCGTCGTCCACCTGGACGGCATAATCCCCCCGGACGCTGGTCATGCTGCCAATCCGCCCTGGAAGAGCGTAGGCGATCCGGCCCTGCCGGTTCTTCTTGTCGTGACGGGCCACCTCGAGGAGGGCGGCCGGCGAGAACGCGGGCGGGATCGCGGTCGGCAGCCCCGCCCTCTCGCACAGCGTCTGGATCCGCCTGGCGGCGGCGGGGGCCAGGATCCTGGCGCGCGCGGCGAGGCGCGCTTCCGCCACCATGCCGATCGACACCGCCTCGCCGTGGGCCAGGCGGAAGCCGGACAGGGTCTCGACGGCGTGGCCGATGGTGTGGCCGAAATTCAGGATCTTGCGCCGGTTCGACTCGCGCGGGTCCGTGCTGACGACCCGGGCCTTGATCCGGCAGCAGGCCTCGATGACGCGCGCCATCACGTCCGGCTCGCGCTTCAGGATCCGATCGAGGTGCGACTCCAGGGACGCGAACAAGCCGCGGTCGGCGATGACGCCGTACTTGATCACCTCGGCCAGGCCGGAGGTGTACTGCCGCGCGGGAAGGGTCTTCAGGTAATCGACGTCGATGTACACGGCGGCCGGCTGGTGGAACGCGCCGATCAGGTTCTTCCCCGCCGGGTGGTTGATGCCGGTCTTCCCGCCGATCGCCGAGTCGACCATGCCGAGCAGGGTCGTCGGGATCTGGACGCAGGGGACGCCGCGCTTGAACGTGGCCGCCACGAAACCGACCAGGTCGCCGACGACGCCCCCGCCCAGGGCCACCAGCGCCGTGTCGCGTCCGGCCCCCAGGCGGATGATGCCGTCCTCGATCTCGTCGCGAACCCGGCGCGACTTGCTCCCCTCCCCGGCGGGGAAGGAGACCAGATCGGCGGAGAGGCCGCGCCGCCGGAACGCCGCGAGGAGCGATTCACCCTGGCGGTGCAGGTGGGAATCGGTGACGATGATGTAGCGCTGTCCCAGAGGGCGCTTGCGCAGGGCGACGGTCAGCCGGGGCGCGAGGCCCCGCCCGATGCGGACGTCGTACGACTCGTCCGCCACGCGGCGCAGATGGATCGGGACGCGGATCACAGGAGGGATCCTACCGCGTTTCTCCCTGCCCGATGGCGCTGAGGTCCCGGACGTAGCCGTCCACGAGTTCGCGCTGGTGGCTGTCGTCCAGGGAGCGCGAGATGAGGCGCTCCGCCGCCTGGATCGCCAGATCGGCCACCTGACGCCTGAGATCCTCCATCGCCTTCTTCTGCTCGTACTGGACCTGCTTCTTCCCCTGCTCCACGAGATCCTGGGCCTCCTTGCGGGACTTGGCCAGGATCTCGGCGCGCACGATCTCGGATTCGCGCTTGCCCTGCTCGATGAGCGCCGCGACCTCGCGCCGCGCCTGCGCCAGGGTCTCCTGGTGCCGGCGCGCGGACTCCTCGGCCTCGGCCCGGGCCTTCTGGGCCTGATCGAGCGACTCCTTGATCGTCTTCTCCCGCTCCTCGAGGGTCAGCAAGAGAGGCTTCCAGGCGAACTTGCCCAGGAGGAACGCCAGGACGGCGAAGGTGATGATCGTCCAGATAATGGTCCCCGGGTCCGGGGTGATCAGCTGCGAGCCCATGGCGGCCGCCTCTCTACTTGAAGGCGAGGAGGACGCAGATGACCAGCGCGAACAGCGTCGCCCCCTCGATGAGCGCCGCGGCGATGATCATCCCCGTGCGGATGTCGCCCGCCGCCTGCGGCTGCCGCGCGCTCCCTTCCATCGCGGCCGCAGCCAGCCTTCCGATCCCCGCCGCACCGCCGATGACGGCGAGGCCCGCACCGATGCCCGCCGCGAAATACGCCAGTGAGTTGCCCATCTCCATGCCCGATCCCCCCCTCAGTGTTGTGAATGCACCGCCATGCCGATGAAAAGCGACGTCAACATCGTGAAAATGTATGCCTGCAGGAAGACGACCAGAAGCTCGATCCCGCTGATGAACAGGGCCAGGGGAACCGAAAGTATGACACCCACCCACACGGACTTCAGGATGAACACCAGGCTGAACAGGGACAGGATCGCCACGTGCCCCGCGGTCATGTTCGCGAACAGACGCACGCACAGGGCGAACGGCTTGGTGAACATGCTGACGATCTCGACCGGGATCATGATCGGCAGCAGCCAGAACGGCATGCCGTGCGGCACCAGATTCTTGAAGTGGCCGACCAGTCCATACTCGCGCACGCCGCCGATCTGGATCACCACAAATGCCAGCCCTGCGAGACCGGCGGTCACGCCGATGTTCGAGGTGGCGGTGGCGCCGTACGGGAGAAGCCCCAGCCCGTTGCAGAACAGGATGAACACGAAGGTGCTCAGCAGGTACGGCACGTAGCGGTCGCCGTGATGACCGATGTTCTTGCGGGCCAGCTCGTCCCGCACGAACACCACGACCGCCTCCATGAGGTTGTGCATGCCCCGGGGGGCCAGGGTCCGCCGCCGCGTCGCGAGCCAGGCGACGAGGAGGAGCAGGGCCGACGCGATCCACATCATCACGACGGATCGGGTGATCGGCAGATCGCGGCCGAGCAGATGAAGCGTCGGCAGGTGGACCTCTCCGACGAACGGCAGCTCCAGCGTCTGCGAGTCGAGGACGTGGTGGGCGATCAGCTCCGCGGCGTTGAACTTCCACGCCTCTCCGGCTTGTTCGACCGCATCGTGGGCCGGCACGCTCATGCCGCCTTCCCTTTCGTTCCCTTCAGCACGAACCGGACCTCCAGCGCCTGGAACGCGAAAAAGAACCCGACGATCGACAGCGCCGCCGCCGCCAGGCTGCAGTCCGCCGGCCGTCGCAGGCCGATGTAGATCAGAACGGCGCCGAACAGCAGCATCCGCCCCAGGATGCCCAGCATCACCGCCCCGAGAAACCGACGCGGACCACGCTCGAGCGAGCCGGCCAGAAGCGCCATCCCGCCGATCGCCCCCAACGAGGCCACCGCGGCGCCCAGGAGCGCCCCGCGCACCGCCGCCTCGCCCAGGCCTTCGCCCCAGGCGGCGACGAGGGCCGACCCGATCGCGGCCAGAGCCGCCACCCCCAGGGCGTACCGCGCGATCACGGCGCCCCCTTCCCCCGGCCCGGACCGTGATCCTTTGGCGGGAGGACCAGCCGGAAGAAATTCACGAAGCCGCCGATCATCCCCAGGATCAGCCCGGCCAGCATCCACCACGGCTTCGTCCCGAACCGCCGATCGAGCCACCAGCCGATCGCCCCGAAGGCCACCATCGGGGCGATCAGCATCGTGCCGATCTGTCCGTACTTCCGCACATCGTCGACGGGCCCCGGGCTCACGAGGCCCAGGGCGCCAGGGCCAGGATCGACTTCGATGCGAAGGCGATGATCGGCTGCGGATAGATGCCGAACAGCAGCGTGAACGCGATGCAGGCCACGAGCGCCGCGCGCTGTCCCCAGGACGGCGCGAAGCGCTCGGCATCCTCCGGCGCCCGGATGTACATGTTCACGACGACCCGGATGTAATAGTAGAGCGAGATCGCGCTGTTGATCACCGCCACCACCGCCAGCCACGCGTAGCCGGCCTTGATCGCGGCCCCGAACAGGAACCACTTGCCGATGAAGCCGGCCGTCGCCGGAATGCCGGCGAGCGACAGCATGAAGACCAGCATCGCGAACGCGGCCCAGGGGGCCCGCCGCGACAGCCCCGCGAAGTCCGCCACCCGGTCCCCCGCCACCTGCTCGCGCCGCAGCGCGATCACCAGGGTGAAGGCCCCGATGTTCACGAAGGTGTAGATGAGCAGGTACAGCAGGACGGCCGTCAGCCCGTACTCGCGCGTCGCGACCGTGCCCTTGAGCCCCAACGCGATCATTCCCAGAAGGACGTAGCCGGCGTGCGCGATCGACGAATAGGCGAGCATCCTCTTCATGTTGTCCTGCAGGATGGCGGCGACGTTGCCCAGCGTCATGCTGGCCACCGCCAGGATCGCCAGGAGCGTCGCCCAGCGATCTCCCAGCGGCAGGAAGCTCATGGAGCACATGCGGGCCAGCACCACGAAGGCCGCCGCCTTGGATCCGGTGGACAGGAACGCCGTCACCGGCGTCGGCGCCCCCTCGTACGCGTCCGGCGCCCACATGTGGAAGGGGACCGCCGCGACCTTGAATCCCAGCCCCACGATCACCAGGATCACGCCCAGGATGAAGATCGGGGCCTCGGCGGAGGCCAGGGCCATCTTCGCGCGGGAATACCCGATGATCGAGAGGACCGTCGTCCCGGTCGTGCCGTAGATGAGGGACAGGCCGTACAGGAACACGCCCGTTGAGAACGACCCGAGCAGGAAGTACTTGAGCGCCGCTTCGTTGGATTTCCGGTTGGCCTTCAGGAACCCCACGAGGATGTAGAACGCCAGGGCCATCGTCTCGATCGACACGAAGATCGTGATCAGGTCGGTTGCGGACGCCAGGAACATCATGCCGGCGACGGCGAACAGGATCAGGGCGTAGTACTCCCCCACGTTGGCGCCCTCGAAATCCAGGTAGCGGCTCGACACCAGGATGGTGAGCATCGCCGAGAGGAGGAACACCACCTTGAAGAAGATGCTGAAGGCGTCGATGACGTACATGCCGTTGAAGCCGATGGTCATCCCCGGCTCGCGCAGGGCCTCGAGACCGAAGCTCCAGACGAAGGCCAGGACCGTGACGAGCGTCGTGAGGCAGGCCAGAAACGAGAGCGCCGGCGCCCAGATCGTCCTCGCCTTGTCGGAGATCGTCGAGAGGACGAGCACCAGGAAGGCGCTCAGGATGAGCACGATCTCCGGGCCGATCAGGCGCAGCTGGTTCGGGTCGAACGGCGTCATCGGCCCGGCGTCCCCCCCTCGACCGTCGTGGCCGCCGCGGTCTGCCCGGCGGCCTCCGCGGAGGAGACCCGTGCGGCGATCTCGGCCACCGGCTTCTCCAGGATCCGGAACAGCGGCTTCGGATACAGCCCGATCCAGAAGCAGCAGACCACGATCGGCGCGAGGGTCATGATCTCGCGGAAGTCGAGGTCCTTGAGCGTGGCGTTCTCGGGGTTGTCGAGCTTCCCGAACATGGTGCGCTGGTACAGCCACAGCATGTAGGCCGCCCCCAGGACGATTCCCAGGGCGCCGCACACCACCCAGAACTTGCCCCCCACATGCAGGCCCAGAACCTCGAACCCGTAGCCCGCCGGGATGCCGTAGGCGCCCACCAGGATGGTGAACTCGCCGATGAAGCCGTTCAGCGTCGGCAGGCCGATCGAGGACAGAGTGATGATCATGAACAGGGTGGCGTAGATCGGCATCTGCTTCGACAGCCCGCCGAATTCACTGATCATCCGAGTGTGGCGCCGCTCGTAGATCAGGCCGACGAGCAGGAAGAGCGCCCCGGTGGAGAGGCCGTGGTTGATCATCTGCAGGATGCCGCCGTTCAGGCCGGGCTGGTTGAGGGCGAACACCCCCAGCATGCAGAAGCCGAGATGGCTGACCGAGGAGTAGGCCACCAGCTTCTTCCAGTCCTTCTGGACCATCGCGACCAGCGCCCCGTACAGGATGCCGATCACCGAGAGCGCCAGCATGTGCGGCAGGTAGTGCCGCGTGGCGCTGGGCAGCATCGGCAGGGAGAAGCGGACGAACCCGTAGGTGCCCATCTTCAGGAGCACGCCGGCCAGGATGACCGAGCCGGCGGTCGGCGCCTCGACATGCGCGTCGGGCAGCCAGGTGTGGAACGGGAACATCGGCACCTTGATGGCGAACCCGATGAAGAACGCCAGGAAGATCCACTTCTGCATCTCGAGCCACTCCGGCTGGTTCAGCGGGCCCAGGACGCGGATGAACTCGGTGATGTCGAAGGAGTACCCGCCGCCGGTGATCTGGGGATAGTAGAAATAGACCGCCAGGATCCCGAGGAGCATCAGGACCGAGCCGAGCAGCGTGTACAGGAAGAACTTGATGGCGGCGTACAGCTTCCGCGGACCGCCCCAGATGCCGATCAGGAAGTACATCGGCACCAGCATCGCCTCCCAGAAGATGTAGAACAGGAAGAAATCCAGGGAGATGAACACGCCCATCATGCCGGTCTGCAGGAGCAGCATGAAGATGTAGTACTCCTTGACGCGCTCGGTGACCGCCGTCCAGGACGACAGGATGGAGAGGAAGCCCAGGAACGTGGTCAGGAGCAGGAGAAGGAGCGAGATGCCGTCGATGCCGATGTAGTACTGGACGCCGATCGAGGGGATCCACGAGAGGCGCTGCTCGAACTGGAAGCCGCCGCGGTCGGCGTCGTACAGGAAGAACAGCGGCACCGACAGGAGAAAGTCCGCGAGGGCGATCCAGGTCGCCGCGTGCATGATCGGGCCCTTCTTCTCCTTGTCGACCACCAGGAGCGCCAGGGCCCCGACGAGCGGCAGGAAGGTGACGATGTTCAGGACGTTGTCGACATACCAGTGAGGCATCTTTCAATCCCCCGCGTTCAGTGGCCCGTGGAGAGCAGGTAGACGCTCACCAGGACGAAGATCCCGAAGACCATGGCCGTGGCGTACGATTGCACGAGTCCGGTCTGGAGCTTTTTGAACGTCCAGGAGAACCCGCGCACGATGTAGCCGGCCGTGTTGACCAGGCCGTCGACCACGTACGTGTCGAAGCCGACCGAGATGTAGGACGTGGCGAGCGTGACGTAGCCCGCCGCGTTCACGATACCGTCCACCGCCCACTTGTCGAACAGGAAGGCCCATCGGCAGAGGGCGTCGTAGGGCGCCAGGATGATCTTCCCGTACAGCTCGTCGACGTAGTACTTGTTGGCCAGGAGGCGGTACAGGCCGCGCGCGCGCTCGGCCAGCCGCGCCGGCGTGTCCGGGCGGCGCTCGTAGAAGACCCAGCCGAGGAACAGCCCGAAGATTGCGATGCCCAATGAGACGAACATGAGGGTGATCTCGAGTCCCGGCGAGTGTGCGGCGACGTGCGCGTGCGTCCCCTCCCCCGCCTCGAAGACCGGCGCGAGATAGCGTCCGAAGCGATCCGCCATGCCCTCCGTCAAGGCGACCGCTCTCGGGATCCCGACCCACCCGCCGACCACGGACAGGACCGCCAGGGCCGCCAGCGGCACGGTCATCGTGCGCGGCGACTCGTGCAGGTGATGCCGCGCCTCCTCGGAGAAGCGCTCCTCGCCCCAGAAAACCAGGATATAGAGCCGGCACATGTAGAAGGCGGTCAGGCCGGCGGTGACGGCCCCCACGAGCCAGAGGATCGGGCTCCCGTTGAACGCCGCCCAGAGGATCTCGTCCTTGGAGAAAAACCCCGCGAACGGAACGATTCCGGCTATCGCCAGCGTCGCAGTGGCGAACGTGGCGTGCGTCCAGGGGGTGTGCTTGCTCAGGCCCCCCATCTTGCGGATGTCCTGCTCGCCGGACAGGGCGTGAATGACCGAGCCGGCCCCGAGGAACAGGAGCGCCTTGAAAAAGGCGTGCGTCATGAGGTGGAAGACGGCGGCCGAGAACGCCCCCACCCCGGCGGCCAGCATCATGTAACCGAGCTGCGACACGGTCGAGTAGGCCAGCACCTTCTTGATGTCGGTCTGCACGAGCCCGATGCTCGCCGCGAAGAGAGCGGTCAGGGCGCCGACGATCGCCACGGTGAGCATCGCATTCGGCGCGTGCAGGTACAGCGGCGCCATGCGGCAGGTGACGTAGACGCCCGCCGTCACCATGGTCGCGGCGTGGATGAGCGCGGAGACCGGCGTCGGGCCGGCCATGGCGTCCGGCAGCCAGACGTACAGCGGAATCTGCGCCGACTTGCCGCACGCCCCCACGAACAGGAGCAGGGCCGCCGCCGTGCACACGCCCGTGGTCAGGCCCCCGACTCTCGACAGGATCCCCTGGATGTCGAGGGTCCCCGTGGCCCCGAACAGCGTCAGCATCCCCAGGACGAATCCGACGTCCCCGATCCGGTTGGTGATGAACGCCTTGCGCCCGGCGTCGGCGCACGACATGCGGGTCTTCTCGTCGAACATCCGGTCGTAGTAGAAACCGATGAGCAGGTACGAGCAGAGCCCGACCCCCTCCCAGCCGACGAACACCACCGGGAGTGAGGCCCCGAGGACGAGGGTCAGCATCATCGCCATGAACAGGTTGAGGTAGGCGAAGAACCGCGCGTGGGCCGGACGCGGCTCGTGCCCCATGTAGCCGATCGAGTAGACGTGGATCAGGAAGCCGACGCCCGTGACGACCAGCAGCATGACCGCGGACAGCGGGTCGAGGGCGAAGGCCCAGTCGACGCTCAGCTCCTGCCCGCCCTCCGAGCGCCCCATCGGCATCCACGAGCCGAGCACCTGGGTCACGCGATGGGCGTGCGCGTCCACCGCGAGGCCCGGCACGGAGGCGAGATGCGCCACGTCCCCCAGCGCGAGGACGGCTCCCAGGGAGACCAGGAACGACAGCAGCACCGCGCCGCAGGCGACGTACCCGACCGCCTGGCGCGGCAGGATGCGCGGCCCGAGCAGTCCGTTGAGGACGAAGCCCGCCGCGGGGAAGAGCGGGATCATGAAGAGCCATCCGAGACACGCCACGCCCGTCCCCCTCAGCCTTTCATGATGTGGACTTCGTCCACGTAGATGGTGTCGCGGTTCCGGAACAGGGCCAGGACGATGGCCAGGCCGACGGCCACCTCGCCGGCCGCCACGGCGATGGTGAACACGCTGAACACCTGACCCATCAGGTTCTGCAGCCTCTGGCTGAACATGATGAAGTTGATGTTCGCCGCGTTCATGATCAGCTCGATCGACATCAGGATGATGATGGCGTTCCGGCGCGTCAGGACGCCCAGGACCCCGACGGCGAAGAGCAGCAGGCTGAACACCAGCACGTGATTCGGCGGGACCGGCATGGCCTCCTCGTCTCAGTACTTCTGGCGCGCCAGGACGATGGCGCCGATCATCGCCACGAGCAGCAGGACCGAAGCGATCTCGAAGGGCAGGAGAAAGTCCCGGTACAGCGCCATGCCGATCGACTGGAGGTTGCCCGCCGGTTCCGCCTGCGGCCCCGGCATCGGCAGGTCGGCGGCCAGCGGGGCCCGGGAGTAGAGGTACAGGATCAGCCCGATCGCCACGGCCCCGAGGGTCCCCGAGACGGCCGCGTGCACGCGGACGCCCGGACTCCGGAGGTCCTTGAGGTTGACCAGCATGATGACGAACAGGAACAGGACCACGATCCCGCCGGCATAGACCAGGACCTGGACCGCCGCCACGAACTCGGCGCGCAGGAGGATGTACACGGCCGCCACGCACAGGAAGGTCAGGACCAGGTAGATGGCGGAGTGGACGACGTTGCGGCCGGCGATCACCATGACCGCCGACACCAGCGCGATCGAGGCCAGGATGTAGAAGATCACCGCCGCCGGTTCCACCGCCCTACTCCTTGTAGTCCTTCGGATCGACGCCGTTCAGGAGGGTCTTGAGAGGGGCCACGAACCCCTCGCGCTTGAAATCCGCCATTTCGTAGTCGTGGGACATGTAGATGGCCGTCAGCGGCTTCGTCGGGCAGGGATCGACGCACAGCCCGCAGAAGCAGCAGCGCTCGTAGTTGATCTCGAACGACACCAGCCGCTTCCCCTTCCCGTCCGGCTTCTTCTCCGACACGATGTGGATGCAGTCGTCCGGGCAGACGGTCTCGCACAGGTGGCAGGCGATGCACAGCTCCTCGCCGTTCTCCGGGTGGAAGCGCAGGCGCGGCACGCCCCGGAAGCGCGGCGAGAGCTCCACCCGCTCCTTGGGGTACTCGACCGTGATGTGCGGCCGGAACTGGTTCTTGAGGGTCACCCAGAGCCCGACCCAGAGCTCCAGGAGGAGAAACATCTTCAGGAATTCCCGCAGATCGGAGCCGGGCTTCACGTCCATGATTTTCGCCACGAGCTCACCCCGTGATCAGGATCGCCAGCCCCGTGCCGATGACGTTCACGACCGACAGGGGAATGAGCCACTTCCAGCCGAGCGCCATCAGCTGGTCGTAGCGGTAGCGCGGGTAGGTGCCTCGGAACCAGATGTACATGAACAGGAAGAACGACACCTTGAGCGAGAACCAGAACATCCCGGACACCGCCGCCATGTGCCAGCTGGCGAGACCCAGCACGTCGTTCCGGGCGATCAGGAAGCCGAGGGCGGCCCCGGCGATCCCTCCCGCGAACATCAGCCGCAGCCCCCCGCCCAGCCGCTGGTCGAGGAGCCAGCCGAGGAAGGCGCCGGCGACCAGGGGCCCCAGCACCAGCCAGCCGTTCTCGAGGAAGTCCAGCGCCGCGACGTTCGGGAACGGCCGCAGCCAGCCGCCGAAGAAGAGGATGGTCGCGATCGACGACACCACGATCATGTTGGTGTATTCGGCCAGGAAGAACAGGGCGAACTTCATCCCAGAGTACTCCGTGTGGAAGCCGGCCACCAGCTCGGCCTCCGCTTCGGGCAGGTCGAACGGCACGCGGTTCGTCTCGGCCACCGCCGCGATGAAGTAGCAGAAGAACCCGAAGATCTGCGGGACGACGTACCAGACGCCGGCCGCCTTCTGGGCGTTCACGATCCCGACCATCGAGGCCGTGCCCGTCAGCATCATGACCCCGATGATGGCGAAGCCGAGCGGCACCTCGTACGAGATCATCTGCGCCGACGAGCGCAGCGCCCCCAGGAGCGAGTACTTGCTGTTCGACGCCCAGCCCCCCAGGATGACGCCGTAGATCCCGAGGGACGAGATGGCCAGGAGGTAGACCAGCGCGATGTTGATGTCGGTGATGAACGGCTGCACCGTGTAGCCCAACACCGTGAACGGCTCGGAGGCGAACGGAATGACCGCCAGCGCGGCCAGCGCCGGGATCACGGTGACGACCGGCGCCAGGGTGAACAGGAAGCGGTCCGATTTCTCCGGGATCGTGTCTTCCTTGATCAGGAGCTTCACGGCGTCGGCGATCGGCTGCAGGATCCCGTGCCAGCCGACGCGGCGCGGCGCCAGGCGCACCTGCATGAACCCGAGGACCTTGCGCTCCACCAGCTGCAGGTAGGCGATGAGGAGCGGCAGGACCATGACGACGACCAGGATCTGGGCGGCCGGGATCACCAGCGTCTGGATGAGCGCGTTCTGGTCCATGGTCCCCTTCTACCGGTCCACGTCGCCGAGGACGATGTCGATCGAGCCGATGACCGCGACGATGTCGGCGATGAGCAGTCCCTTGCACATGAGCGGCAGCGCCTGCAGATTGACGAACGACGGGGCCCGGAAGCGCATGCGGTACGGCATCTCGCCGCTCTTGTGGACGATGTAGAACCCCTGCTCGCCACGCGGGCTCTCCACCACGTGGTACACCTCGCCGGTCGGCGGCTTGATGTACTTCGGCACCTTGGCGCGCACTTCCCCTTCGGGCAGCTTGTCCAGGGCCTGCCGGATGATGCGGCAGGACTGCCGCATCTCCTCCATGCGCACGATGTAGCGGTCGTAGGTGTCGCCGTTCCTCCCGACCGGCACGTCGAACTCGAACTGGTCGTAGGAGGAGTACGGCTGCGCCCGGCGGACGTCGTAGTCCACCCCGGAGCCGCGCAGCGTCGGCCCGCTGGCCCCCAGGGCCACGGCGTCCTCGGGCTTGAGGATGCCGACGCCGCGGGTGCGGCCGAGCCAGATCCGGTTGACCGTCAGGAGGTCCTCGTACTCCTTCTCGCGGGACGGGAAGATGTCGATGAACTGGCGCACCCGGCCGGTCCAGCCCGCCGGCAGGTCCTCGTAGAGCCCGCCGATGCGCATCGAGTTGTAGGTCAGGCGCGCGCCGCAGAATGCCTCGAACAGGTCGAGGATCATCTCCCGCTCGCGGAAGGTGTAGAAGAAGACGGTCATCGCCCCGAGGTCGAGGGCGTGCGTCCCGAGCCACAGGAGATGCGAGGCGATCCGCTGCAGCTCGGCGAGGATCACCCGGATGTACTGGGCGCGCGGCGGGACGGTCAGCCCCATCAGCTTCTCCACCGCCCCGCAGTACCCCAGGTTCTCGGAGATCGCCGCCACGTAATCGAGCCGATCGGTCAGAGGCTCGATCATCGGGTAGGTGCGGTGCTCGCAGAGCTTCTCGACCCCGCGGTGCAGGTAGCCGATCACCGGGCGCATGTCGGCCACCTCTTCGCCGTCGAGGGTCAGCTTGAGGCGGAGCACCCCGTGGGTCGAAGGGTGCTGCGGCCCCATGTTGATGTCCATCTCCTCGGTGCGAAACATCAGCCCCGGCCCTCCCCGGTCTTTTCGACTTCCTTCTTCCAGCCGAAGCCCTTGATGGGCGACTTGTCGTAGGTGTAGACGTGCTCCGCCGTGGTCACCTGCCGGAACTGCATGTGATCTTCGGGCTTCCCCTCGAGAGGGTAGTCCTTGCGCAGGGGGTGCCCCACCCACTCGTCGGTCATCAGGATGCGGGTCATGTCCGGGTGGCCATGGAAACGGATGCCGAACAGGTCGAAGACCTCGCGCTCGTGCCAGTTGGCCGTCGGCCAGACGCGGCAGGCGGTCGGCGGCTGCTCCCCTTCTCCGACGTCGACTTTCAAATTGAGCCTGTGGCGCCTGGTCAGCGAGAACAGATGATAGACGACCTCGAACGGCTTCGGCCTCTCCGGCCAGTGCACCGCCGTCAGATTGCTCAGGTAGTCGAAGCGCAGGTCGGGTTCGTCGCGCAGGAAGCGCCAGATCGTCTCGGCGCGCTCCTGCTTCAGCTTCACCGTCACCTCGCCCGCGTAGAACACCGTCTCGATGATCTCATCGGCGAATCGCTCCTTCAGCCGGTCGAGCGCAACCGACGGCACCGCGGCCAGGAGGGGGTTCGGCTTGGGCGGCGCCGGTGGCGGCGGGGCTGCGGGAGTCGCCTTCGCGGGAGCCGCCGCCGCGGGGACGGGCGGCGCGGGGGCGGCAGGAGCCGGTGCGGGCGCGGCAGGTGCCGGTGCGGGAGCGGCAGATGCCGGCGCGGGCGCGGCAGGTGCCGGCGCGGACGGCGCTGCCTCGGGCGATGCGGGGGCGGTCGCCGGCGGCGCCGGCTGGGGCGCCTGTGCGGGCTCGTCCCCAGGGGTGGCAGGTGGCTGCGGCTTGTCGTCCTTCTCGTCGCTCATGTCCGCCCGAGCCCCCCGTCGCTCGCGCTTTTTTTCACAAGCGCCCGCGGCCCGCCGGCCGCGCCGCTCTTGTGTTCGTAAGGGCCAGCTGTTCTAGGCGGTCGCCCGCCCCGCGACAGTCATCCTGTCGATCTTGTCCTGCAATTTGAGGAAGCCATAGAGGAGGGCTTCCGGGCGCGGCGGGCAGCCCGGGATGTACACGTCCACCGGGACGATTCGGTCGACCCCCTGCACGACGCTGTAGGTCGGGAACGGCCCCCCGCAGGTGGCGCAGGCGCCCATCGAGATGACCCACTTCGGATCCGGCATCTGCTCATAGAGCCTTTTGATGACGGGGGCCATCTTCTCGCAGACCGTGCCGGCGACAATCATCACGTCCGACTGGCGCGGGGTGGCGCGAAACACGCCGGCCCCGAACCGGTCGATGTCGTAGCGCGAGGCCACCGTCGCCATCATCTCGATGGCGCAGCAGGCCAGTCCGAAGGACATCGGCCACAGGGCAGACTTGCGCGCCCAGTTGAAGAGCTTGTCCACCGTCGTCGTGATGATGTTGGGGTGCTCGAAGGCACCTTCAATCAGACCCACTCCAGGGCTCCTTTCTTCCAGACATAGGCGTACCCGACGATCAGGATGCCGAGGAAGACGAGCATCTCCAGGAACCCGAACATCCCCAGGGCACGGAACTTCACCGCCCACGGGAACAGGAATATCGTCTCGACGTCGAACACCACGAACAGCACGGCGATGACGTAGAACCGGACCGGATAGCGGGCCCGCGCCTCGCCGCTCGGAGGCACGCCGCACTCGTAGGCCTCGGCCTTGACCGGGTTGTACCGGGCCGGCCGGAGCAGGCGCGCGACCACCAGGGTGACCACCGGGAAGACCGTGGCCACGGCGAGGAAGATCAGGATGGGAGCGTACTCGACCACGCGGCGCCTCCCCGGCACACACACCGCCCGCTTGCGTGGCCGCGGGCGCTACGGAGGGCGTAAGGTAGCACCACGGGCCGGAAAGTGTCAACGCCGCGACCCGCCGAGACAACGCCTGTTTCGGACGCCCGCCCCGGCCTCCCAGCCAACACCGGCGTTCCCCCGGCGGATCGCGGCGTCACTCTTCTCATCTGCTGCCTGCGGCCGAAGCGCGCGAGCGGCACGCGAGGGTGTCTCCACGACACACCAAGAGGGGCGCTTCACGGCGGCGGACGGGGCGTGTCAGGCTCAGGTGGCGGGCGCGGCGCGGTGTGGCGATTTCGAGACGCGGTTGCCCGGACGAGAAGGTCGCTGAGGGTACACGCGGCGAGCCATGAGCCGCACCGCGCCCCGCCCCGCCACCCGTGACTGAGAACTGCCCGATCCGCAGCGCGGGAGGGGCGAGCCTCAGGGGGTGTAGTGGGAGAGCACCTTCTCGGCGTAGTCCATCGGCAGATCGGCTTTCGCCTCGTTGAGCTCGGCGATGCGCCCGGGGCCGTGGTTGTAGGCGGCCAGGGCGACCGACAGGTCGTTGAACTGGGAGATCATCTTTGTGAGGTAATAGGCGCCCATTTCGATATTCGCCTGCGGATTGCGCAGGAGATCCTCGCCGCTCCATTCCATGCGCAGATCGTGGGCAATTTCCTGGGCGGTCGAAGGGAGGATCTGCATCAGGCCGACCGCCCCCTTGTTCGACAGGGCGTTGATGTTGAATGCGCTCTCGATCCGGATGACCGCCAGGATCATCTCCGGCGGCAGGCTGTACCGCACGGACGCCTGGTGGATGGAGCCGGCAATGTCGTTCACCGTCTCCTGCGGCAGCCGGATGCGCTCGTTCTCGAGGAAGTCACGCAGGAGCATGACGGTCTGCAGGCGTTGATTCTGGTCCCGCAGGCTGTCGATCTTCCCCTTCTGCGCCTGGACGAGGGCGCTGACCTCATTCAAGCTGTGGATGCGCACCTGGTACCGCACTCCCATGAAGAACCCGAAAACCAGGGACGCGATCGCGAAGAGCGTTTGCGCGAAAAACTTCATCGTCACCTCCTGAAACCCCGAGTCGTATCCTGTCCTTTACGACGAATCCGCCGGAGGGTCAAGGCGAAACGGTCCGCTTATTCGCGCTGTTGGCCTCCTGACGCACCGACGATTTTCAGTCGCCGGATTGCGGAACGGTGATCGCCAGACGATCCCCCGTCCGAAGGGCTTCCGCGGCCGCCGTCCCGGCTCGCACCTCGAGAACGGACGACACCATGCGCAGCGGGCCGTAGCTGGGACACGGATCCGCCTTGCAGGGCGGTGTGCCCGCTTCGATGTGGACGATCGCGCCCTTGTCGTCCATCCAGATGATGTCGAGCGGGACGAGCGTGTTCTTCATCCAGAACGGGTGAAAGCCCGGCTCGGGAAAAACGAACACCATGGCGTCGTTCTCCCCCACCTCGCGGCGGAACATGTAGCCGCGCGCCCAGCGCTCCGGCGTGTCGGCGATCTCGGCCTTGAGCACGCGCCCTTTCGGGAACCGCACTTCGGCGCGCCGTGCGTCCCGCCGAGGCTCCGCGGGCGCCCCGCCGGCCTGCTGCGGCGCCGCGCTTGGTCCCGCATTCCCCGGCGGCGCCGCGGTGCATCCTCCCGAGGGCGCGCCGGCCGCGACGGCGATCGCCAGAACGGAGCGTCCAAGGGTCATCAGAGGGTCCCTTATCAATTCACCTCCATAACCACGCTACGGCTCGACTTGTCGGGGATGCCGCGCATCCTACACGCCGCCCGCGCAACACGTCAAGAACCGCGCGGGATATACTGGGGCGTTCCGGAGGAGCGCGTGGCGATCCGCATCGGCATCAACGGCCTGGGCCGCATCGGGCGTGGCTTCCTGCGCCTGGCGCTGGGGCGCGACGACCTGGAGGTCGTCGCGGTGAACGATCTGGCCGCGCCCGGGATCCTGGCGCACCCCCTGCGGCACGACTCCCTGGCGGGACGGCTCGAGGTCGAAACGGTCGCCCGGGACGGGGCGATCGTCGCGGGCGGCCGCACCATCCGCTGCACCCGCGTCGCCGATCCGGCCGCCATCCCATGGGACGGCGTGGACGTGGTGCTCGAGGCGACCGGCCGGTTCGTGTCACGCGCCGCCGCATCCGGGCATCTCGAGTCCGGCGCCCGGCGGGTCATCATCACCTCCCCTTCCCCCGACGCCGACCTGACCGTGTGCTACGGCGTGAACCACCACCTGTTCGATCCGGCGCGTCATCTCGTCCTGTCGAACGCCTCCTGTACCACGAACGCCATGGCGGCGATCCTGTCGGTGAGCCAGCGGAGCTTCGGTGTCGAGCGGGCGGCGATGACCACGGTGCACTGCTACACCAACAACCAGGTGCTGGTCGACGCGCCCCACGCCGATCCGCGCCGGGCCCGGGCCGCCGGGATGTCGATGATCCCGACCTCGACCACGGCGGCCGACGCCATCGGCCAGGTCCTCCCCGAGCTGGCCGGGCGGGTGCACTGCCTGGCGGTGCGCGTCCCGACCGCGGCCGTGTCGATCATCGACCTGACCATCGTCCTGAAGAAGGCGGCCGACCTCGTGGCGGCGCGCGCCGCGTTCCGGCAGGCCGCGGAAGGAGATCTCCGGGGCATCCTCGGGCTCTCCGACGAGGAGCTGGTGTCGATCGACTACCTGGGGGACACGCGCTCCGCGGTGATCGACGTGCCGCTCCTGTCGCTCGACGGCGGGACGTTCCTGAAGGTCTTCGCCTGGTACGATAACGAGCGCGGCTACGTGCAGCGCCTGGCCGATCTGGTGCGCCACATGCATCGCGGGGATCGCGGCGCGCGGATGTCGGGATGACGATCCGCAAGGTGTCGGTGCGCGACCTGGACGTCCGCGGCCGGAGGGTGTTCGTCCGGGCCGATTTCAACGTGCCGCTCAAGGACGGCGGGGTGGCGGACGACACGCGCATCCGCGCCTCCCTCCCCACCCTGAAGCTGCTCCTCGATCGTGGCGGGCTGCCGGTCGTCGCCTCGCACCTTGGCCGGCCGAAGGGCCGGATCGTGCCCGGGATGAGCCTGAAGCCCGTGGCCCTGCGCCTCGGGGCGCTCCTTGGAACGGAGGTGCGGATGGCGGACGACTGCGTCGGGGAACGGGCCGCTCAGATGGCCGGGGCGCTGCGCGCCGGAGAGGCGCTGGTCCTCGAGAACCTCCGCTTCCACCCCGAGGAGGAGGCGAACGACGCCGAGTTCTCGCGCCGCCTGGCCTCCCTGGCCAATCTGTACGTCAATGACGCGTTCGGCACGGCCCACCGCGCGCACGCCTCCGTGGTCGGCATCACGCGGCACCTCGCCACCCCCGCCTCGGGCCTCCTGATGGACGGCGAGATCAAGGCCCTGACCCGCCTGCGGGAGAATCCCGACAAGCCGTACGTGGCGATCCTCGGTGGGGCCAAGGTTTCGGACAAGATCGATCTCATGCTCAACCTGATCGACAAGGTGGAGGCGATCCTGATCGGCGGCGCCATGGCCTACACGTTCATGAAGGCGCGGGGGGTGCCGATCGGCGGCTCGCGATCGGAGGATGATCGCCTCGACCACGCGAACGCCATCTTGACCCGCGGCATGAACTCGGGCGTGCGCATCCGGCTGCCCCTGGACCACGTCGTCGCCCGCTCCCCCGAGCCCGGCAGTCCGTGCCGGACCACCTCGGGCCCGGAGATCGAGGACGGGTTCGTCGGGCTGGACATCGGGCCGCAGACGCGCGCCGCTTACGCCGCGGAGATCGAGAGGGCGCGCACCGTGTTCTGGAACGGCCCGGTCGGATTGTGCGAAGTGCCCCCTTATGACGAGGGGACCGGGGCCCTGGCCCGGGCCATCGCGGCGACGGGGGCCTTCTCGGTCGTGGGAGGGGGCGATTCGATCGCCGCCGTGAACCGCCTGGGGCTCGTCTCGGGCTTCTCGCACCTGTCGACCGGCGGCGGCGCGTCGCTCGAGTTCCTGTCCGGGGTCGACCTGCCCGGCATCCTGGCGCTGGCCGATGCCGCCCCGGACGCGGCTCGGGCCCGGTGAGGGGGCCCATGCTCCGCCTCCTGATCGGCAACTGGAAGATGCACCTGACGGTCTCGGACGCCCAGGCGTACGTGCGGACGCTCCTGCCCCTCCTGAAAGTCGCCGGCGACCGCGAGATCGCCCTCGCCCCGCCGTTCGTCGCCCTGAGCGCGATCGCCCGCCTCCTCGAGGGGAGTCCGGTGCGCCTGGCGGCGCAAAACCTGTTCTGGGAGGACGAGGGGCCTTATACGGGGGAGATTTCGGGTCCGATGCTCCAGGAGGCGGGCGTGACCTACGTCCTGGTGGCGCACTCCGAGAGACGACGCCATCTCGAGGAATCGGATCGCGCAGCCTCCCGCAAGATCGCCGCCGCCCTGCGCTGCGGCCTGTCGCCGGTGCTCTGCGTGGGAGAGGACGAGATGGAGCGGACATCGGGCAAGGCGGCCACGGTGGTGCAGACGCAGCTGGCCCGCGGCCTGGAGGGGGTGGCACCGGGCGCCGCTCCCCGCCTGCAGATCGCCTATGAGCCGGTCTGGGCCATCGGCACGGGCAAGTCGGCGACCCCCGCCCAGGCGGCCGAGATGCATGATCTGATTCGCAGGGAGCTGGCGGGACTGTTCGGCGAGGCGGGCTCGGGAGTGCGCATCCTCTACGGCGGAAGCGTGACCTCGTCGAACGTCGACGAGCTGATGCGCACGCCGGGAGTGGACGGAGCGCTCGTCGGCGGCGCGTCGTTGAAAGCCGACGAATTTGCCCGTATCACCGCGTATCGCTGAGGGATTGAACGCCTGTGGCACGGTGTGCTAGGGTTAGCGTCTTCTTCTGGGAGGCACGTCGAAGAGCATGGAAATCGCGCTGATCGTCCTGCACGTCATCGTCTGCTTCATCCTGATCATGGTGGTCCTCCTGCAGAGCGGCAAGGCGGCCGATCTGGCCGGCGCCTTCGGGGGCGGCGGCAGCCAGACCGCCCTCGGCAGCCGCGGGGCCGCCACGGTCCTCACCAAGGCGACGACCATTGCGGCCATCCTGTTCATGATGACCTCCCTCGGCCTGGCCCTGATCGGGTCGCGGCGGGGCGGAGGCTCGGTGCTCGACGAGGCGGCACCCTCGACCCAGGCGGCGCCGGCCAGTCCGACGCCCCAGCCCGAGGCCCCGGCCGACGCCGGCGCGGCGCCTCAGCCGGCGGCCAGCCCGGCCCCGAAATAGGAAATGACCCGGAGCGGCGGCCGCCGCTCCGTCGTGCCGGAGTGGTGGAACTGGCAGACACACCATCTTGAGGGGGTGGCGCCCAAAAGGCATGCGGGTTCAAATCCCGCCTCCGGCACCAACTTCACCCCCGCGGGGGTCTACTCTTCCTCGTCGTCGTCTTCCAGAAGGGCTTCGATCTCCTCCGGGTCCAGCCCCTGGAGGATGCGCTTGATCCGCAAGAGGTTCTCGACGTCCGAGGCGTAGCGCGCCTCCGGGCGGGCCTTGAGGACCACCACCGCCCGTTCGATCGATTCGAGCAGCTCTTCCATCAGATCGCCCACGGGTCAGTGGCCCTCGGCTTCGAGGAAGCGCTCCGCGTCGATCGCGGCCATGCAGCCGCTGCCGGCGGCCGTGACCGCCTGGCGGTAGACGTGGTCCTGGCAGTCCCCCGCGGCGAACACGCCGGGAATGCTGGTCCGGCTCCCCTCGTGCGTGACGATGTAGCCGGCCTTGTCGAGCTCGAGCTGCCCCTCGAACAGGCGGGTGTTGGGTGTGTGGCCGATCGCGACGAACAGGCCGTCGATCTTCTTCACGGTTTCCTCGCCCGATTTCAGGTTGCGCACCCGCGCTCCCTCGACCTTGTCCTTGCCGAGGACCTCCTCCACCGCGGTGTCCCAGAGAAAATCAACCTTGGGATTCTTGCGGGCCCGGTCCTGCATGATCTTGGAGGCGCGCAGCGCGTCGCGACGGTGCACGATGGTCACCCGGCGCGCGAACTTGGTCAGGAAGGTCCCTTCCTCGATCGCCGAATCCCCCCCGCCGACCACCATCAGGTCCTTCTCCTTGAAGAAGTACCCGTCGCAGGTGGCGCAGGTCGACACCCCGTGTCCCAGGAGCCGTCGCTCGGACTCGAGCCCGAGCATCCGCGCCGACGCTCCGGTCGCCACGATGAGGGTCCTGCAGAGCGTGTCACCGTGGCCGGCGACCGTCAGGCGGAAGGGCCGCTGAGACAGGTCGGCGGCGGTGGCCGCCCCGCTCAGGTACTCCGTGCCGAAACGCGCCGCCTGCTGGCGCATTTTTTCGATCAGCTCCGGGCCGAGGACTCCGTCCGGGAACCCCGGGAAATTCTCGACGTCGGTCGTCAGGCTCAGCTGCCCGCCCGACTCGTGGCCGTCGACGAGCAGGGGTTTCAGGTTGGCCCGCGCGGCATAGACCGCCGCCGTCAGCCCGGCGCATCCGGATCCGAGAATCACCACATCTCTGGCCTTCATGCCACTTCCCTTCTCCCCATCCGCCGTCGGGCGCGCCTCCGGCAGAGGGACCACCCGCCAAGGGCCGCACATCATAGCATCTCTCACATAGTGGTGCCGAGAGTGTGGTAGCGGGATGGTAGCGGGAAACGTTCACGGGCGGGAACTGTCCTGTCTTGGGTGTTCACCCGCGAACGGGGTAATGGCCATACTCGGGTGCGGCTCCAGGTTCCGGTGTAAGCTCGATTCTGGCCTGCATCTTGATAGATGCCGGTCATGGACCGCGCCGTCATCGTCGAGTTGGTGCGCCCGGAATCCTTCGTTCCTGCCTTCTGTCCCTGGCCCGCGTGCGCCGAGCACCATCGACGCAATGGGATCTTGCGCTGTCTTTCGCACGGCACCTACCGACGCCGATGCGACGGCCGGGTCGTGCCCCGGTTCCGCTGCCTCAGCTGCGGTCGCACCTTCTCCCAGCAGAGCTTCGCGTTTTCCTATTACCTGAAGCGTCCGGAGCTGAGCCGGCCCATCGCCGCCGGCCTGGTGGCCGGCTCGGCGCATCG